>NZ_AZAY01000033.1 GCF_001021165.1 Marinitoga sp. 1197 | reverse complement strand
GTAAAAAATTATTCAAACAAGACAGTAGTAATATTTTCAAAAGCACAAAGAGATATAGTAAAAGGAGAAAAGTTATTTTCTATTAAGAGAAATTATTTAAATCCTGAACAAAGTAAAATAATAACACAAGCAGCAATTTTTGATGAAGAAAATAACAAAATAATAACAAAAGCAACAGCACCATATCAAGATGGGTTAAGTGTATCAGATGCAAATGCGTTAAGATCAGGGGACGAAGCATCGATAGTAATACATGCAAAAAACATTTCTGGAGTAGAAAGTTTCCAAATAGATTTATACTATCCAAATGCATTGTTAGCGATAGACACATCGAAAGGAAACAATGGAGTAGAACTATTAAACACAGTATCATCGAACACATTATTATCAGATCCAATAGATGATGGAGGAGTATTAAAGATAATATTCACGACACAAAACGGAACAGAATTGAATTTAAATGATGAAGATATAGTAAGAGTATATGTGATAGCTAAAGATGTAGATCCAAAAGAAGAAGGAGTTACTTCATTAGAAGCAACATTAATGAATAGTAATTTAAATCAAATAAGTACAAATACATTTGGAGGAAATGTTGTAGTATATGATCTAATATTATTAGGAGATTTTGATGATCCAGGTACAGCTGGAGATGAAAGGGATTATCAAGTTGGAATAGATGACTTTTTAGTATTTTTAGATCATTATGGTACAGTACAAGGGGATACGTACTATGATAAAGACTTTGACATATATCCAGCAGAGATAGCTCCAATAGGAAACTGGTTAACAGATTCAATATACAGTATTTCTGTCCCTGATGGAAAAATAGATTTGTATGATTTCATAATATTTGCAAGAAACTATGGGAAAAGCTTACCGATGGAAAATAGTGCCCCAGTATTTGGAGCTGGAACATTAGCGCCAGCAGATGGAGATAGTGGTGTATCAATAACAACTGCATTGGATTTTCCAGATGCAACAGATGCAGAAGGAGATACAATAACGTACGATGTATATTTAGGGACAGATCAAACATTAGTAAATAATTTAGATGCAAGTGTAAGAATAGCAAGTAATTTAAGTAATTCTCAAACGAGTACATTATCTTTAGATAGAGGAACTACATATTATTGGAAAGTAGTAGCAAAAGATGGAAAAGGTGGAGAAGCATATTTACCTGGATCAAGTACAACATATAGTTTCTCAACAGAAACATTAGATAAGATCTTTGTAGCAGGAGGAGAAGAAGGAGTATTTGTAATGGATGTAAGTACGTTATCTGATCCGGAAGTTGAACAAGATGGTTCAGGTAATGATAATATAATAGATTTAGAAGGATATGTATATGACGTATTGAAAATAGATGGAGCAAATGACAAATATATAGCAGTAGCAGAAGGAGATAAGGGATTAACAGTATTATATTATGACAACACAGCAGCAGGGGTATGGGATTTAGAAGAAGATACAAGTTTATCGCCATTTTATTTAGGAGATAAAGCAAAAGGATTGGCATACAAAACAGATGGGAGTAACAAATACATATTAGTAGCAGCAGGAGCACAAGGATTATACATAGTACAATTTAACTCTACAGCAGGTGATACAGCAGATTCCGATGATAATCCAACTGGAACATTCACATTAACATTAAAATCACATTTAACATTAAGCGGAGAT
The DNA here is from genome assembly GCF_001021165.1 of Marinitoga sp. 1197. NCBI lineage: Bacteria > Thermotogati > Thermotogota > Thermotogae > Petrotogales > Petrotogaceae > Marinitoga > Marinitoga sp. 1197. The sequence continues at coordinate 1,027 of NZ_AZAY01000033.1, read as the reverse complement.
TCGAAATCAGTAACGGTAGATGGGACAGCTGCATATGTAGCAACAGGTTCTGGAGGAATGGTTATAGTAGACATAACAGATGTAACAAATCCACAAATAATAAGTACATTAACAGATATAGTAGATGTAAAAGATATAAAAATAGATGGAGAAGTAGCATATGTAGCAGGAGGAGAAAGTGGTGTATATAAAGTAGACATAACAGATAAAACAGCACCAGTAGTGGAAACGAATTATGATACAGCAGGTTATGCAGAAAAAATAGAAGTAGAAGGAAATTATGTATATGTAGCAGATGGATCAAATGGGATAGTAAAATTAGATAAAACAACATTTGGATATGTAGGGAAATATAATACAGATGGATATGCAAAAGGAATAGTAGTTGATGGAGGAACCGGTTTTGTAGGAGATAGTTTCAAAGGTTTAAAAACAATAAATGTTAATAACATGAGTTTATTAGGGGAATATAACATTGGTTCAATAGCAAGGAATGTTTTTGTAGCAGAAGATAGATATTTAATAGTAGCAGATGGAGATGCAGGTGTAAAAATATATGATGCAGGAGTTAATTTATCAAATATAGCAAATCCTACCCTTATTAAAACAGTAGATACACCGGGATACGCAAGATCAGTATATTATGTACATCATAATGACGGAGGAACACCAGCGAACGAAGAATTTATGATATATGTAGCAGATGGTCCTAAAGGTTTAGCGGTAATAGATGCTGATGCTGGTGATAATGATACACCATTTGAAGATGAAAATGATATAGCTTTACTAAATACAACAAATACAGAAACAAGTGGATATGCATACGATGTTTATCCATATGCAGTAGACGGTGCTTTTGACTTAAGTGGAGATGAATATTTATACGTAGCAGATGGTTCAGGAGGTTTGGTAGTATTTGATATAACCACTCAAGCTAGAACTGCGGATCCACAATATGTAAGAACTGTTATAGACGATGGAAATGGAACAAGTAATGTTGGGGTTATGATGGCTATCGGTTATGATG
>NZ_AZAY01000032.1 GCF_001021165.1 Marinitoga sp. 1197 | reverse complement strand
ATGCCAGTCCATTCAACATAGCAGAACACTTAGAAGTGCCATACTTTACAAAAGAACAAGTATATGATTTACTTTCACAACACGAAACAGAAACAGGACAAATATTCGAAGAAAAAGTAAAAGAATTAATATGGCATAACGCAGCAGGACAACCAGGATTAACCAATGGACTTGCATATGATTTAGTAATGAAAAAAGCAAAAGGAGAAAAAATAATAACAGAAAAACATTTTGAAAAAACATTATATGATTATATGAGAGTATATATAGACAAAAACATATCAAATATAATAAACAAAGCGAAAAAAGAAAAAGAATTAATGATGAAAATATTATTTGAACCAAATAATATAGAATTTAATATATATGATGAAAACATAAAATTCTTATATATAAACGGAGTAATAGACAATTGTGAAGGTATATGTTGTGTAAAAGTGCCGTTGTATTACAAAGCATTATATGCAAGATTTAAACCACAAATCAATGGAGAAAAAACACAAATGAAACCATTTGATGAAACTGTAAAAAAATATCTAAACAAAGATGGAAGTCTGGATTTAAACAAATTAATGAAAAGGTATATAAGATACATAAAAAATAGAGGAGCAATAATGTTCAAAGGTAAAAACTATTACGAAGGGGTATATCAATACAATCTTGATCAATTTCTTAGTTTGTATGTAGAAGCAGCAGATGGAAAAGTATATCCAGAAACACAAATAGGCGGAGGAAGGATAGATTTATTGATAAATTTAAACAATAAAGAATATTTAATAGAAATAAAAGCAAATATAGATGAAGATCAATATGAAAAATCAAAAAAGCAAATAAAAGAATATATAAAAAGAAAAGGGCTAAAAGAAGGATGGCTAATAATATATTCAAATACAATAAAAGATTTTGAATATAATTTAGAAGAAGAAAATGGAATAAAATTACACATTTGGTTTATAAAAACGAATTTTAAAAGTCCGTCTAAGGTAAAATAATAAAAGAGAAAAAAGAAAAATAAATGAAATAGTGAATAGCGATTTTTATATTTCTTCAAAAGCTGTTTATGCGTATCTTTTTGAAAATGGAAAAACTGAAAATATTTTTGAAATAAAACCGTGAATAAAATCACGGTTTTATTTTTTTTATTTTATTATAATACAGATAACAAAAAAATAAAACAGCGGGAGGTTGATTTATGAATACAGTAGTTCTAATTTTAATCGCAGCGATATTTTTAATCTGGTCAATTTTTAAAAGCAAGGAAAAAACAAAAGAAAGTTTAATTTTATCAAAAAATTTGCTTGTCAAAACTTTTGTTGAAATTATAGGTGTTATGGCTCTTGTTGGTTTAGTATTAGCTATATTACCACCAGAATTAATAAAACAATTACTTGGTAATTCAAACGAATTTTTAAGTACTGTCTATGGCGCAGTTATAGGTGCTCTTACAATAATTCCAGCATTTATAGCGTTTCCTTTATCTAAATCACTTTATCAAAGTGGTGCGAATTTAACGGCAATTGCAGCATTTATTACAACATTAACAATGGTTGGATTTGCAACAATGCCAATTGAAATCAAATATTTTGGTAAAAAATTTACCTTGCATAGATTATGGATTAGTTTTGTAGCTGCAATATTAATAGCTTCAGGAATGGCGGTGATATTATGAAAAAAATAATAAGTTTAATAAAAAATAATAAATTAATATTTATCAGTATAATCCTTTATACTATAGCATTTTTTGTAAAACCTGAAATCTTTTTTAAAGGTCTTGAAATGACAAAGGGCTTTTTAATAGAAATGATTGAGGTTATGCCACCAATACTTATCATTTCTTCTTTAATAACAGTCTGGGTTCCATCAGAAGTTATAATGAAGCATTTTGGGAAAGAATCCGGAATTAAGGGTAAATTTTTATCCATTTTTACAGGAGCCATATCTGCAGGTCCAATATATGCAGCATTTCCAGTAGCACAGGCTTTATTTTTAAAAGGTGCAAGTATTGCAAATCTTGTGATTATCATAAGTTCATGGGCTGTTGTAAAAGTCGTTATGTTTATGGTTGAGTCGAGTTTTTTAGGATTATCATTTGCTTTAACACGATATGCTTTAACAATTCCCGCAATATTAATTATGGGATATGTTATGGAAAAATTGGTTAAGAGAGAGGATATATTAGAGGAAATAGAAAATACTGAAATAATATATAATACTCCAAAAGAAGTTTTAAATGATCTTCCAAATATGAATTGTGGCGCATGTGGTTATGCTAATTGCAAATTATTTGCTGAAGGTGTTATTCGGGGGGAAGTAAGTATAGATGATTGTGTAATAAGGGCAAAAGCCAGAAAGACAGCTTAACAAAAACCAGCCAAATGGCTGGTTTTTGTTTTTTTGTCGTGCTAAATTATAATAAATTATTTTATTCTTCATGCATAGTTTTACAAAAATTTAAAAGAAAATGTTATACTTATTATTGAGGTGATAATAATGGAATTTCTAGAGTATATTTTTGTATTACCAATGCACATGGAAGAGAGTATTGAAACATTTTTTTCATTAAATGATTTTAAAAATTATTATATTGACAAACCAACAAAAGGACAGAATGTTATAAAAGTATATATTAACAAAAAAAATCCTGAAACTCATGTTATAGACTTTTTAAAAGATAATCTTGAATTACTTTCGAAAAAAGACATTACAGAAGATGATTGGTTAAAACCATGGCGTGATTCATTGAAACCATTTGAATTTATCAAAAATATCTGGATAATACCTGACCCGGATAAAGAGCATGATTTGCCGGATAACGTGAAAATAATAAAGATAATACCTGGCACAGCTTTTGGAACTGGATTGCATCCAACTACAAAGTTAGCTGCTAAAAATTTAATGAAGGTTGTTGACAATGGCTCAGATGTTCTTGATATAGGAACAGGCACAGGTATATTATCTATAATTTCTAAATTACATGGAGCAGATAAAGTTTTAGCCATAGATTATGATATTTTAGCAGTCGAAAAAGCTAAGGAAACATTTGAATTGAATGGGTTGAATATAAGTGTAAAACAATCAGATTTGCTTTATAAAATCGAAAAAGAAAAATTCGATATAATAATAGCAAATATTGTTGTTCCTATATTGATACGATTACTCAATGATGAAAAATTAGATGAAATATTAAATGAAAATGGTTATTTAATATTATCAGGAATAAATAAAGAAAGAGAAAAAGAAATAATTAACAAAATATTTGAAAAGGAATATAATATAATTTCAAGAGAGGAAGATTCTGGATGGATATCACTACTCCTACAAAAAAGGATATAGAAATAATAGAAAAACAAATAAATAGAGAACCTCATAAAATAATATCAATACCAAAAAGATGTTCATTTGGTTTCCCACAGGTAATACAAAGTTTTCCACTAAAAGATGGAAAACCCTTTCCTACCCTCTATTGGTTAACATGTCCTCATTTAACAAAAGAAGTTGGAAAACTGGAAGCTTCTGGCAAGATAAAAGAATGGGAAGAAGAAATTAAAAACAGTGAAAATTTAAAAGAATTATATTTAAATGCTCATCTCGAAGAAAAAGAAAAGAGAAACGCTTTTTTAAAAGATCAAGAAATATGGATTATTAAAAGATTTGAAAATATAGGAATAGGTGGTATTAAAAATTTTGAAAGTATTAAATGTCTGCACTTACAGCTGGCATCATATTTAGGAGGAACAAAAAACCCTATTGGAGAAAGGGTGTGGCATAGCATTGAAAAGACGGAATGTGAGAACTGCATCTGTTGTTTATTATAGAGATATAAGAACACATATAGTAATATTTGTGCTGATTCTTTTTGGAATTTTAGCCATAATACGTAATATTTTGCTAAATGATTATACTGGTGCTACCAGTAATGGAATGAGATTTTTAGCTATTTTAATAATAAGATTTGGATTATACATCACTTCACCAGTAACCGACATATCGATATATACTTTTAGCATTTTTAATTTGTTTAATATTGATATCTTTTATATAAATAATATAACTTTTGGAATATCATTGCTATTATCTTTTAGAGATATGCTAAGAGCAAGAAAATATATTTTCACAGATTCTTTAACGGGTTTATTAAATAGAAGATATTATGTTGAAATAATACCTAAGGTAATAAAGCTGAAAGAATATATTGGTAAAGATTTTGGAATAATTGTTCTGGATCTTGACAATTTTAAACCTGTAAACGATAAATTTGGTCATAAATCAGGAGATTATGTCTTAAAGAAAGTTGGAGAAATAATAAATAATTCTGTAAGAAAATCTGATCTTGCTATACGATATGGCGGTGATGAATTCGTTATTTTAGTCAGCACAAAAGATGAAAAAATTCTTGATGATATTATTAAAAGAATTGAAGAAAAAATAAAGGCAGACTTAAAAATATATAATGTTTCCGTATCTGCAGGGAAAAGTATGAAATTCAAAGATGATAATATTACAATAGATGAAATGTTCGAAAAAGCTGATAAAAACATGTATGAAAATAAAAAGAGGAGAAAACATGCTCGATAGAAATATCCTGAAAAATATTCCTGATGAACCGGGAGTATACATTTTTAAAGATAAAAATTCAAAACCTATTTATATAGGTAAAGCGAAAAAAATTAAAAAGAGATTATCTTCTTATTTTAATGAATCAAATCAGAAAAAAAATGAAAAGGTTAAAGCTATTATTCAGAATGCAGAATATCTCGATTACATTGTTGTAAGAAATGAAGATGAAGCGTTAATTCTCGAATCAAATTTAATCTTTACACATAAACCGAAATATAATATATTATTAAAGGATACACGTGTGTATCCTTATATTGCTATAACAAAGGAAGATTTTCCTCAAATAAAATTAGTTAGAACAAAAAAAGGAGAAAATGCAGAATTTTATGGACCTTATTCCAACGTTGGAATGGTGCGCGGAATAATAGAAATAATACAATGGGTTTATAAGGTCAGAACATGTGAAAGAAACCTCAACAGAAAAACAAAACCATGTTTTTTATTTCATCTTGGAAAGTGTTTTGCACCATGTTATGTTGATGTTGATAAGAAAGAATATAAAAAAGCTGTTGGTAAGATAAAAAGATTTTTAAAAGGGAATATAAAATCCATACGAAAATATATAGAAGAAAATATGAAACAGTATGCGAAAATATTAAATTTTGAAAGAGCTGCTCAATTAAGGGATTTGCTTTATAAGCTTGATAAATTGTTTGTTCCAATTGGAGTTGAAATGATTCATAATAAAAATATAGATATACTTGCTAGAGATAATGAATATCCTGTTGTAATTCTGCTAATTATAAGACAGGGTTATATAATCTCAAAATTAACCTTTACTATTGAGGGTAATATAAACGAATTTATACATCAATATTATATAATAAGAAAAAATATTATACCACAGGAAATTTGGATTAAAGATTTTGATAATTCTATAGACAGAGAAATTCTTCATTTTCTAAAAAATAACGGATTAAATGAAATTAAAGATTTAAAAGGTGAAAGCGAAGAATTATATGTTATTGCAACAAGAAATTTAGAAGAAGAAGTAAAAAAGCAAATAGATTTGGGAAACACTTTAAAACAGGCAAAGGAAATCTTATCTTTAAAGAAAATACCATATAGAATCGAAGGAATTGATATATCACATTTACAGGGGATGTATACTGTAGGTTCTTTAATCACTTTTGAAAATGGAAAACCAAAAAAAGAAGACTATAGAAGATACAGACTCAATGAGTTCAAAGAACCTAACGATTTTGAATCAATAAAAAGTATAATAAAAAGAAGATATACCAAACATCCACTTCCTGATTTATTATTCATAGATGGTGGAAAAGGGCAGGTTAATTCTGCTGTTAAAGCTTTAAATGAAATAGGATATACATTAAATGATGTTGATGTTATCGGAATAGCAAAAGAAGATGAAAGAATAGTGTTTCCTGGAGAAATTAAAGATTTACATCTTCCCCTTGACCATCCCGTTTTAAGAATGTTGATTTTTATGAGGGATGAAACACATAGATTTGCTATAACATTGAATAGAAAATTAAGAACCAAAAGATTTGAAAAGTCCAAGCTTGATGATATTCAAGGAATTGGGCCAAAAAGAAAAAAGATGTTAATTTCTCATTTTGGTTCTATAAAAAATATCGCAAATGCCAGCTGGGAGGAAATAAATAAGGTTATAAAAAATGAAAAGGTTGCAAAAAAAATAAAAGAGTACTTTGATTAATTGGAGGCAAAATGAAAAAATATACAATAATTGGAATTATATTGATAATTATAATATGGCAAATTATCGCAATTTTAACTAATAATCCTCTTTTAATACCATTTCCTTATAATGTTTTTATGGAAATGTTGAAATTATTTAAGGATTACACCTTTTATTCAGACTTATTAAATACTTTTCTAAAAATAATAACAGGTTTTTTTATCTCATTATTAATAGGAATACCTATCGGTCTCATTTCTGGATTAAGTAAAAATTTTTTCAATATATTCAGACCATCTTTAATGCTAATTCAAAGTTCACCAGTAGTTTCGTATATTGCAATAGCAATGTTATGGTTTGGAATAGGTTTTTATACACCAGTATTTGTTGCTTTTATGGTTATATTTCCTGTAATAGTATTAAATATTTCCGAAGGTATTAAATCAACAGATAAAAAGTTAATCGAGATGGCCATGGTTTTCAATATAAGTAAAAAGAAAATACTTTTAAAAATATACTTTCCTTCTTTAATTCCATTTTTAAAATCCACTTTAAATATGATATCAGGTAGTATGTGGAAATCTGTAGTAATTGGTGAATTCCTTGCCGGCGATAGAGGACTTGGCGTAAGTCTTGCTTTCTCTAAAATAGCTTTAAATACAGATAGAGTTTTTGCATATACAATATTATTGTCTATATTTGGGTTGATTTCGGAAAAGTTGATCAAACTTCTGTCAAAAAGAAAAAAAATAGTCAAAAAGTCAAAAAATACTGCCGTTAATAAACCTCTTAATCAAAAAGAAAAGAAAAATACAGAAAATGTTATTATAAAAAATTTGAACAAAAATTTTGGAGAGAACGTCATATTATCCGGTTTTAACATTGTTTTTGAAAAGAAAAAAATAAATATACTACTTGGAGAATCCGGGATTGGAAAAACCACAATATTAAACATACTATCTCAAATTATAGAAAAGGATGCTGGTGAAATAGCTATACACGGTAAAATTGGATATGTTTTTCAGGATGACAGGCTTGTTCCATGGTTAAGCACATATGAAAATATTAAATTAATTAAAGAGAATGTGTCTTATGAAGAGATAAAGATATTCTTAAAATTACTAAATCTTGATGAAAACGTATTATATAAATATCCAGATGAACTTTCAGGAGGGATGAAAAAGCGCATAAATATATTAAGAACTATAATCTATGATCCAGATATTATTTTAATGGATGAACCATTTTCGTCACTGGACATATCAACAAAATATAAAATTATGGAGGAATTTAAAAATATACAGAAAGAAAAACATTATACTGTTATTATGGTAACTCATGATCCATTTGAAGTTTCCATATTAGGTGAAAATATATTCATACTAAAAGGAGAACCTTTAAAAATAAAAAAAGAATTAAAATTTAAAAATTCTGTGCGTCGTACAATGGATGATAATCATAATATACTTTATAAAATTAACAAAATACTGTTAGATTAATTTAATTATTTTCTAAGGAAATTCTAAGAAAAGTAAGCGAAAATATTTTTAGAAGATTACCAATGGAGGTGATAGGATGAAAAAAATGGTTATGTCAATGATGCTATTATTGTTGGTAGTATCATCCTTTGCATTTGTGAATCCAGATTATGTTTCACCAGTGGTAAATGTTGTTAATGAAGCTGCACCGGCTGTAGTTAATATTGAAGCGGTTGGACATAGAAAAGCTTCAATAGATCCTTTTTTTGAGGATTTTTATAAACGATTTTTTGGTGAATCTCCATGGACACAGGATAGAGAATTTAAAGCTCTTGGAACAGGGTTTATTTTTGATAAAAGAGGATATATCCTGACAAATTATCATGTTGTTGAAAATGCTGATGAAATTACAATAACAACACTAAAGGGAAAAAAGTATAAAGCAAATTATGTAGGCGGAGATAAAGATTTGGACATAGCAGTATTACAGGTTAAAACAAAAGATGTATTGCCTGTTATAGAGCTCGGAGACTCAGATAATATTCAGATAGGAGAATGGGCTATAGCAATAGGTAATCCTCTGGGATTCAAACATACTGTAACATTAGGTGTTGTAAGTGCCATTCATAGAAAAATTCCAAAACCTGATGGAAGAGGATATTATGCTGATTTAATCCAAACAGACGCTGCAATTAATCCAGGGAACAGTGGTGGTCCTTTACTAAATATACATGCTCAGGTTATAGGTATTAATACAGCAATAATAAATCCAACAGAAGGACAAAATTTGGGATTTGCTATACCTATTAATTTTGCAAAACGCTTTGCAGAAGCTCTAATAAACACCGGAAAAGTTTCAAAAGCTTATCTGGGTGTATATATACAAAATGTTACAGAAACACTGGCTAAAACATTTGGACTGAAGGTTAATAAAGGTGCATTTGTAAGTGATATTGAAAAAGGTTCTCCTGCACAAAAAGCGGGAATAAAACCGGGTGATGTTATTGTAAAAATAGATAATAAAGAAATAAACAGCGCTGATGAATTGGTATACATAGTAAAAACATATCCAGCTGGTGAAAAAATAGATGTTGTTGTTAATAGAAAAGGCAAAGAAATAACCTATGAAATAACTTTAGCCGAAAGAGCTGAATTTGCAAAAGCTACAAATGATTATTATCTTGGATTAAAAGTACGCGATTTAACACCAGAAGATATTAATGAGTATAAACTTCCAAAAGACATGTATGGCGTAATGGTTGAAGATGTAAAAGACGGATCAGAAGCGCAATATGTAAATATCAAAAAAGGCGATATCATTATGGAAATGTACGTTAACGGAAAAGGTGAAAAATTACAATCCATTAAGGAATTTCAAAAATTAGTATCAAAAATCAAAAAAGGTGATTATATAGGATTTATAATATTTAGAGATGGTTATAGAATGTCAGTATACTTCAGTTATATGGGAAAATAATCTAAATTCTAAAAACGAGGCAAAAATGCCTCGTTTTTTTATATTACTAAGATTTATAATATATTTTATATAGTATTCTTTACCATTTTGTATAAATACCTTAATATAAAATTGTTATCATATATCCGGATATCCGGATATCAAGAAGGGGTGAAATCATGGAACAATTAATGAAAATTTTAGCAGAGAAAACACGTTTAAGAATTTTAAATTTATTATATAAAAAACCACGATGTGTATGTGAATTAACTGCTATACTAGAACTGCCTCAATCAACTATTTCCAGACATATTTCAAAAATGAAATTAATAAATTTACTTATACCACAAAAAGAAATGTTATTTACTACATATAGAATTAATGATGAGTTTTTTAATAAATATTCATTTTTTAGATTTTTATTAAATGATTTAAATATTGAGTTTAATGATGATATTGAAAAATCAAAACATGTTTCTATAATTAACGGAAAATGTATAATACAAAACAAATAGTAATGAGGTGATGAAAATTGAAAACCGAAATAAGGTTTTTCCTCTTTATAATCGTTATTTTTTTAACTTTCTTTTTTATACCCTTTGATAACGTTCATGTTCATAAAGCTTTAATTGGTGGTTTCGAGATGCTTCATGATTATGCAAGGCAACATGTTCTGCTATGTCTTGTGCCAGCTTTTTTTATTGCTGGAACCATTTCTGTTTTTGTAAGTAAAGACGCAATATTAAAATTATTAGGTCCTCAAGCGAAAAAAATTATTGCATATCCTGTTGCTGCAATATCTGGAGGTATTTTGGCTGTTTGTTCTTGCACTATTCTTCCCCTTTTTGGTGGTATATATAAAAGAGGAGCTGGAATTGGACCGGCAATAGCTTTTTTGTTTACAGGTCCCGCAATTAATATTGCAGCTATATTTTTAACTGGAACAGTATTGGGATGGAATTTATCATTTTTTAGGTTATTTGCAACTATAATATCGGCAATATTAATAGGACTTATAATGCAAAATATTTTCAAAGAAACAGGTAAAGGGGGTTTTTATTTTGAAGAAAGTGAAAAAATTCCCTTGAGAAAAACATTATTATTTCTAATTTTTCAATTGCTTTTCTTAATTACAGGCAGTTTGAAGATTGATTTGATAGTAAAAACTATTTTAATGATCGTATTTGGTATCGTTTCTGTAATAATGGCGTTTACTTTTGATGAGAAACATAGAAAAAATTACATATATGAAACATGGGATTTTACAAAAAAAATATTACCCTATTTATTTATAGGTGTATTTATCGCTGGAGTGATATCTGTTTCTCTTCCAGAAAATATAGTTCAAACATTATTGGGTGGAAATAGATTTTTTTCAAATTTTTTTGCTTCTATTTTTGGTGCATTAATGTATTTTGCAACATTAACAGAAGTTCCAATAATACAATCTTTAATGTCATTAGGTATGGGAAAAGGGCCAGCTTTGGCATTATTTATGGCTGGATATACATTAAGTTTACCAAATATGATTGTATTAACTAAATTAATGGGGAAAAAGAAAGCCTTTACTTATTTTATGTTGGTAATAATTTTCTCAACAGCATGGGGAATAATTTATGGAAATTTATTTTAAGGAGGTTTTAATATGAGAATAGAAGTTTTAGGATCAGGATGTCCAAGATGTAAACAAACATATAAAATTATGCAGATGGCTGTGGTGGAAACAGGAAAGGAAGTAGAATTAATATATGAAACAGATATTAATAAGATTATTTCAAAAGGAATTATGGCCACACCTGCAGTTGCAATTGATGGAAAAGTTGTAATTTCAGGAAAAATTCCAACATTAGAAGAAGCAAAACAATTAATACAAAATACTCAATAAAAGAATGGGTAACACCCATTCTTTCTTTGGAATTATCCAAAATTCTGTGTAAATTGATAATATTTGTGGTATATATCAGCTTTCTAATAGGTTCTGAATATTTAAAGTAATCGGGTTCCCAATTTTGTTTCAAATTCTGCAATTGCAGTCTCAGCAGCTTCAAAACTTGGAGCTTGGTATATATATGAATTCTCTATCAACATTACCAAGAATTTTTTCATTTTCTTCTTTCCTTTTTCTTGGCATTGCTATTCTTCCACTAAAAATCGTTCTTTTCTTTTTCACTTTCTTTTTATTTTTCTCTACCTTTTTTTATTTTTACACAGTTTATATTATACTACCTATTTGAAATTATTAAGTTTAGAATTAAATATATTGAACTTATAGAGAATGATTTTATAAAAAATATATTTTAAAATCAAAAAAACAAAATGGCACTTGACAACATTTAAAAAAATTGATATAATATATTCGAAATTTAAAATCTTACTTTAAAAATTTTAAAAAACTAAAAGTATGAATAAAAATTTTTCGGGGGTGATCATATGAAATTTAAAAAAACAAAATCGTATTATGAAGGATTTAATGAAATGGTGAATTTAGAAAAAGTTTTACTTGAAATGAAAAAATATCAATTTTAGGAGGTGAAGTTATGTTTGAAAAGAGAGAATTGAAGAATAGAAAAAGAAGAATTAAATCGTATTATGAAGGATTTGAAGAAATGGAAAATCTAAAGGATATTTTAATTGAAATGAAAAGATATCAAATTTAGGGATGTGATTATTTATGAATAAAATACAAAAAAGAAATTTTTTACTTTATGTTATTGGAAGAATGGTATCCTTAGTTGGTAGTGGTATTCAAATGGTAGCAATGCCTTTATTTATATTGGATTTAACAGGTTCTGGAACTAAAATGGGATTATTTGCAATGATAAGCATGATACCAGCTTTAATAATTGCCCCATTTGCCGGAGTACTTGGCGATAGATATAACAGAAAAAATATTATGGTTTCAATGGATTATGTCAGGGGAATAATTATATTATTTCTTGCATATATGACATATATTGGAAAAATAAATTTAATTGTATTATTTATCACGCAGGTTTTAATATCTATTCTTGATAGTTTTTTTGGAGCGGCTACAAGCGCAATGCTTCCTGACCTTGTTTCTAAATCAGATTTAATGAAAGCTAATTCTGTAACAGAAAGTATTAGTAGTGCTTCAATGATAATGGGTCCTGTTTTAGGCGGGGTTATTTATGGTCTTTTTGGAATGCAATGGGTTTTTATTTTAAATGGGATTTCTTTTATATTATCAGCATTTAGTGAAATGTTTATAAAATATAGGAAAACAAGCACTTTAACTGCAGAAATAAATGCAAAAATAATATTTAATGATCTTAAAGAATCAATGAGCTATATTTTCAATAATTATGTTTTAAAAAATTTAATTCTTATGGCAATTTTTTTGAATTTATTGTTTAATCCAATGTTTGCAGTATTGTTCCCTTATACATTTAGAGAAGTGATAGGATTCTCACCCCAACAATATGGGCTTCTTGAAATGATGTGGACTCTGGGGATTTTAGTAGGTAATATATTACTGGCAGTATTTTTTTCAAAAAGAGAAAGCAAAAAATTATTTAGAAATGGAATTTATGGTATGGTATTTTTAAATTTACTAATAGCCGTTGTTTTGCTTCCGCGTTTTTTAAGTAAATTTAATAGTATATGGAGTATATTTCTTGTGGTTGGTGCGTTGCTAATGTTAATGGGGATAACAAATGCTTTTATAAATACACCCATAAGCGTATATTTTCAACGAATTATACCTAATGAAAACAGATCAAAAATATTTTCAGCATTAGGGGTAATATTTCAAGCTGCAACGCCACTTGGAATGCTTGTAATTGGAATGATTGTAGATAGAGTTGAAGTGCATTGGATATTTTTAGCTATAAGTTTATTGATAATACTGGATGTTATAGTTTTTTCTAAAAAAATAGAGCAAATGGATTTTACTCCTTCCCTTGAAACAAAATAACTAATAAATTTTTTGTATTACCTTTAAATAATTTGTGTAATTTTATGTGCGAACTAAAAAACTGCCAGATTCCTGGCAGTTTTAATTCTAGAATTACATTTGAGCTAATGCTTGTTCAGCAGCTATTGAAAGAGGATAAACTGTTGGCGCTGCTGTTAATAATGGATGTGTCCCTATCTGCATTGTAAGAAGGTCTTTCACATTTACTTCTTTTTGTATTGCTAAACTAATAATATTTATTATTTCTCCAACACTTTTTCCACCAACAATTTGAGCACCTAATAGCAAACCGCATTCTTTTGAGAATATCAATTTCATTATAATTTTGGAAGCATCAGCAAACTTACCTGGGTGCCTATCAACAACCTCCGCTCTTCCTACAATAACATCAAAACCTTCTTCTTTAGCAACAGCTTCTGTTATTCCTGCAGCAGCAAAGGCTTTACTTCCAATCATTGTAGAATATGCATTTAATGATCCTTTATTTGTTCTTAATAATTTCAATTTATATAAATTAGAAGCAGCTATTCTTGCATCAAACACCGCTGCGGAAGCCAACATTAATCTTGAAGGTTTACCTGTAAAATAGTCCTTATGTTGAACACAATCACCAGCAGCATATACATCTTTTATAGAAGTTCTCATATAATCATCTGTCTCTATATAGCCCCATTCTGAAATTTTTATTCCTAATTTTTTTGCCAATTCAGTATTAGGTTTATAACCTGTTGCTAATATTACAACATCAGCAGGGATTTCTTCTCCATTTTCTAAAATAACTTTTTCTACTTTATCATTTCCAACAATTTCTTTAACTTTAGTACTTAGAAACACTTTTACATTATCGCCTTCAATTTCTTGTTTAGCAATTTCTCCAAAGTCACTATCAAAGGAAGCTGGTAATAAGTAATCCCTTGCTTCAATTAAGGTTACATTCTTTCCTGATTTTTTTATTTCATCAGCCACTTCAACGCCTATAAAACCTCCACCAATAATAATTACATTTTTTGCATTTTTGATCTTTTCATGAACATTACCTAAATACTTATAATTTTTCGGAATAGTCATTACATTTTCCAGATCGCGTCCAGGAATTGGAATAACAAAAGGCGTTGAGCCTGTTGCAATAATTAATTTATCATACTCAAATTCTTTTCCACCCTTTGTTAATACCCTCTTACTTTTAACATTTCCATCTATTACTTCGTCAATTAAAACATCGATATTGTTAGCTTTAAATTTTTCCTCTATTCCCATATAATCTTTCTCCACTGCCCCCAATGTATGAAAGATATATGGTATACCACATGGAACCAGTTCTTTCTCCAATTTTTTGATAACAAGAATTTTTTTATCTCTATACAACTTTCTCGATGTTATTGCTGCTATTAACCCCGCTGCACTTCCACCAATTACAATAATATCATACTTCATATAATCACCTCCAAAAAGTTATAATATTCACATGTGATTAAAAATATCTTCTTCTTTATTATATCATATAAATATTTATCTGTCAATTTAATATATATGTGATAAAAAAAGTCAAAAATTAATACCCTTTTATAACTTTTATAAAAGGGTATTGTTATATTTCTAAGTATGCAATTCAATTTTAACCAAGAAATATAAGCTAATTATTATCATCACGCTTACAAAAGGCATTACCAAATTAAAACCTAAGTATTTAATTATTGTACCTATAATTAAAGGCAAGATAGCTGTGACTATATTTAACGCTCCAGATATACCAACATATAAAGCTCTATTTTCATGAGTGCTAATTTCAATTAAAACGCCTTCAAAACTCATCTGTCTTGCACTCAATGTAAACCCTGATATCAAAAAAATCATAGAATATATATAAGGTGTTGTTTTACTTAAAAACAATGATAATATAGGAAGAACTATCCCCATAACCGAACAAAAAAACAATACGTGTTTATACCCTTTCTTATGCAAGATTTTTCCCCAGACAATGCTTGCAAGAACTATTCCTATCATTTGCAATAATAAAAAATTTCCTATCATATTTTTTGAATCTGAAAATGAATTTTTTGCAAGCAAAATATAAAAAGGTATAATAATAAGGCCAAATCCAGTTAAATTACTAAAAATTACATAATTCAATAAATTTCTGTCCTTAGATAAAATCTCTGGTATATTTTTTACCACTTCTATAAAAGAAGGAAATTTCTTATTTGTATCAATTTCCTTTTCTTTTATCAACCAAAAACCTAAAGAAGCTATAAAAAGTGAAAATGATGCAATTAAAAACATATTCGAATAATTCTTAGGATAATTTAACGTGTTTAATATATATTTTGCCAGAAATGCACTTATCAAAGCAAAAAAGCTGCGGGATATCTGTCTATAACTCATAAATTTTCTTTGAATTTCTTTTGTTGGAATTGATTTTCCCAATAAATCAGTATAACTCACTCCAGCAAAAACGCCACTAAATGAAAATATAGAAATAATTATAATTATTAATACCAATAATATTTTATCAGGTATACTTAAAGTTAAAATCAAACCTATTGCTAATAATGAAAATATCCTGAGATAAATACCTGTTAACAAATATGGCTTTTTTCTTTTTTTTGAAACTAAAAAACTAGCAAAAAACAGTTGAGCCAATAAAGGTACTCCAACTGTTATAGCTGTAACAATTCCTAGTACTATTTCTCCACCGCCAGCTTTTAAGATTAGTGAAGGAATTACAGTATTTATTTCAATAAATGAGCTAGCAATAGCTAAAAAGATTGCATGCCATATGAAAGCATAGAAATTTCTTTTTATATTCTCCATCTTTTCACCTCCGTTGGTTTGTTTTGCTAATTTTAAAATAATTATATCATAAAAGTGGACAAATAATTTTAAATGAGATATAATGATAATAGATAGTAGCAAAGGAGGGGGTAATTTATGTGGCTGGTGATTTCTGATACACATGATAATATGTATAAAATGAAAGAAATAGAAAAAATTATCGAAAGAGAGAACATTACAGCTGTTTTTCATTGTGGTGACTTTGTAGCTCCATTTGTTTTACCTTACATTTTAAAAGAAGGTATAGAATTTTATGGTGTTTTCGGAAATAACGATGGTGAAAAATTGTTGTTGAACGAAAAATCAAATGGAAAAATTTTAATTGGCCCAAGAAGTATTGAAATAGGAGATTATAAAATTTTTATGATGCATGAACCATATTCTCTAAACGCTGCAGAAAAAAGTGGTTTGTATGATTTTATATTCTTTGGACATACTCATGAAATTGTACATAGAAAAACGGAAAAAACTATTATTGTTAATCCTGGTGAAAGTTCTGGATGGTTAACAAATAGAGCGACTATAGCCTTAATAGATCCGCATGATAAAGAAGTTAATATTATGGAGATATAAAAGATAATAAAATATATTTCTTAAAAAACAAAAAAGGCTCCGAAATGGAGCCTTTAAGTATTTTGGAGCGGAAAACGGGATTCGAACCCGCGACCCCCTGCTTGGCAAGCAGGTGCTCTACCACTGAGCTATTTCCGCAATAAACAACGTGTTGGTGCGCGAGGTGGGACTTGAACCCACACGGGTAAATCCCACTGGATTCTAAGTCCAGCGCGTCTGCCAATTCCGCCACTCGCGCCATGGCAGAGTATAAAAAACTGGTGACCCGCCTGGGACTCGAACCCAGGGCCCCTTGATTAAAAGTCAAGTGCTCTACCGCCTGAGCTAGCGGGTCACGCTCAATCCGAGTATTATTATATATTATTTTTTTCCATTTGTCAAGTTAAGAAAAGACTTTTTTATTTAAGAGAATAAAAACTTTCTTTTTCGATATATTTAATCTACATATTTAAAAATTTTTTTGTAATTAATTAGAGAGAATTATATCAGACAATATTTATTTATAAAAAAATATTTATGATTATAACTTTATAATAACTTAAATCTCCATATGTTAAATTAGATATTATTTGTTATAATTTATTTATCAATTAAAGGGGGTTGTTAAAATAAAGAGAAAATGAAAAATAGCAAATTCCTGTAAAAATATCGAAATTTGCACCTTGAAAACATAAAATCTTTGTAAAAAACTATGGAAAAACCGTTTACGCCTGTTCCAACAATAAAAGTTAATAAACAATTAGCAACAATAAGTTTTACTATTCCTTTATCAGTTTTAGAAACAGATAATTTAAGTGGATGGAAGATTTATATCACTACATATGATTATGATGGTATAGAATCAGTTTTAAGGCCTTTAACTCCAGAAGGTGGTCAATGGGCATTTGGTGGAGGACAACCAACAGATCCGAAAATCATGGATGATATATTAATAAAAATAAACTAAAAAATTGGAGTGGATTTTCACTCCAATTTTTCTTTCTACTGCAGTTTAAATTTTTTGAAAAATAAAAACAAAAGAAAATAGTTGAAAAATTATTTTCAAATGAAATTACAGAAATGTGTTATAATTTTAGTGTATAAAAGACATAACTTTATAAATAAAATCCTATAACCCGCCGTAGGCGAGCGATAGCTCAAAAGTTTTTTTAATTAAAATCTAATTTTTATTCTATTACCCGCTGTAAGCGTGAATATTTGCGAAGCAAATATTAAAATGTTTTTTATTTTAAAATCTTAAACCTTTATCCTATAACCCGCCGTAGGCGTGTAACACCGGAGGTGAGTCATGAGAAAAAAAATACCATATGGAGAACAAAATTTTGAGAGAGTAATAATTCAGAATTATTATTACATAGATAGAACACAATATATAGAAAAATTAGAATCATTAAATGAAAAAAATATAGTGTTTTTAAGGCCAAGGAAATTTGGAAAAACATTGTTCTTAGATGCACTTGCAAAGTATTATGATGTTAATTATGCAGAGAAATTTGAAGCGTTATTTAAAGAGTTATACATAGGAAAAAATCCAACATCGTTAAAAAACAGTTATTATATATTGTATATGGACTTTTCTGGGATACAAACAGAAAATAAAGAAAAATTAATAAGTAGTTTTAAAAATAAAATAATAAGTGCATTAAAAGGATTTAACACAAGATATAAACAAGATATAACAATCAAAGAAGAATATAGCGAACCAGCAGATATAATGAATACATTTCTATCAGAAGCGGTGGAGAGTTTAGATAAACCAATATACTTACTAATAGACGAATATGATCACTTTGCAAATGAATTATTGAGTTTTAATCTTGATTTATTCAAAGACAGCGTAACGAAACATGGATTTGTAAGAAAATTCTACGAAGAAATAAAAAAAGGAACAAAAACAATAATAGAAAGACTATTCATGACAGGTGTGAGTCCAATAATGTTAGATTCATTAACCAGTGGATTTAATATAACAATGAATATAACATTAGCCCCAGAATTCAATGAAATGCTCGGATTCAAAGAAGAAGAAGTAAAAGAATTATTGGAATATTATGACATATATTCAGAAAAATTATTAAAAGAAATGCAGGAAAATTATAATGGGTATAGATTCAATATAAAAGCCAAAAACAAAGTATATAACCCAGACATGGTATTTTATTTTATAATACAATATCTAAGAGAACAATTACCACCAGAAAAAATAATAGATGACAACATAATGAGCGATTACAAAAAAGTGCAAAATCTATTTAGCTTAGGAGAATTGCTTGGAGTAAAAATAGACAAAGACAACAAAAAAGAACTAACAGAAAAAGAAAAACAAGAAGCAAAAGAAAGTCAAAAAAAAATAATAGGGAAATTACTAAATGAAATACTATTAACAGGAAGAACAACATTACCAGAACTCACAACAATGTTCAACCCAGGAAAAAGGATAGAAATAAAAGATATAAAATCATTATTATTCTATCTGGGATTCATGACATTTGAAAAAGAAGGATTAAGGACATATTTAAAAATACCAAATTATTCAATGAAAAAAATATTCTCAGAATACTTCACAGAATACATAGAAGAAAAACTAACAGAATACATAGACACAGATGAAATAGAAAATGCAATAATAACGATATTAGAAGATGGAAAAATAGAGCCATTTGCAAAAGAAATAGAAAACTTATTGAGCAAAATGGACAACAGAATATTCATGGGATTAGATGAAAAATACATAAAAGCAATAATGTATAGTTATTTAGTATTAACGCCATATGCAATGGTAAAAATGGAATATCCAGTAGAAAATGGGTATATAGACATAGCAATGTTCAAAAGATACGAAGAAGTGCCATATGAAGCGATAATAGAAGTAAAATACATAAAACAAAAAGAATACACAGAAGAAAAATTAAAAAGGAAAATAAAACAGGCAAAAGAACAAATAGAAAAATACAAGAAATCATATGAATTGGATTATAAAAGAGAAGACTTAAAAAATTTCATAGTTATTTTTGTTGGTAAAGAAGCAAAGTATATTGAGGAAGTAAAATAAATGAAGTTAAAAAAATTATACTGAAACAAGAAAGATTTTTGAAAATTTATCAAAAATTAATAATTATTTTTTATAAATAACAAAACCAGATATTGACCTGGTTTTGTTATTTTATTTTTCAGCAAAGTACATTCAAAGATTAAAAATGAAAAATCTTAACGTATTTGTAATACAAAAGGGTTATTATATGACTATAAGGTCATATGACTTTTAGGTCATAAGGAGGAGATTAAATGCCTAAAAAAACATTTTTTAATTTACCTGAAAAAAAACGTAAGAGAATTATAGATGCTGCGATAAAAGAATTTAGTATTTACTCTTTTTCAAAATCAAGTGTAAATAGAATAGTAAAAAATTCTAAAATTTCTAAAGGGAGCTTTTATCAATATTTTGAAAATAAAAAAGATTTATATAAATATATTATCGATTTAATTGCAGAGACAAAATTAAAATACTTGAATGATATTATCAATAAAAATATCGACAAAATAGATATTTTTTCTTTAATGAAAAATATGACTGATGTTTCGTTAAAATTTATAAAAGATTTTCCAGAATTTGCCCAAATTGGCTATTTATTTTTAAACGAAGATGAGCAATTTATAGAGGAAATCACTGGAAACTTAAATAATAAAGGAGAAAAAATGATTTTTTCTTTATTAAAACAAGCACAAGAAAAAGGAGAAATTTATGAAAATATTGATCTTAAATTTACATCATTTCTTATATTAAATTTAAATAATTCTATATTAGAGTATGTAAAAAAACATAAAACAGATCTATCCTGGGATGAAATGGCTGATTTATCCAATCAAATAATATTTATTTTTGAAAATGGAATTAAAAAAAAGGAGGGGGATTATGATAAAAATAAGTAATTTGAAAAAATATTATGGCAAACACAAAGGTATCGAAAATATTTCTTTTGAAATCAAAGAAGGAGAAATTTTAGGATTGATTGGTCCAAACGGAGCTGGAAAAACAACAACAATTAGAGTTTTAACAGGATTTTTAAAACCTGATGAGGGTGAAGCTTTAATTGATGATAAAAAAATGCCATATGAAATTGATTTTATAAAAGAAGATATAGGATATATTCCTGGAGAAGTTAATTTCTATGGTGATATGAAAATTAAAGAATTTTTAGCTTTTAATCGCTCATTTTATAAAAATATTGATTTAGAATATGAAAATGAAATTATTGAATTATTGGATATAGAGATTAATAAAAAGTTTAAAGCTTTATCACTTGGAAATAAGAAAAAAATAGCAATTTTACAGGCTTTGGTTCATAAACCGAAATATTTAATATTGGATGAACCTACAAACGGGTTAGACCCATTGGTTCAACAAAAATTTTATAAATTAATAAAAAAACATAAAGAAAATGGAGCTGTTATTTTATTTTCTTCACATATTTTATCTGAAGTTGAAAAATTATGTGATAGTTTTGCAATGATAAAAGATGGAAATATTGTAAAATCTGGAACAATAGAAGGACTGAAAGATATTTCAAAGAAAATTGCTGTAATATACGATTTGAAATTAACAGATGAATTGAAAAAATATAAGTATAAAAATGATGAAAATGGAATATATACTTTTG
Source organism: Marinitoga sp. 1197 (assembly GCF_001021165.1). Lineage (NCBI taxonomy): Bacteria > Thermotogati > Thermotogota > Thermotogae > Petrotogales > Petrotogaceae > Marinitoga > Marinitoga sp. 1197. Next base: position 3,422 of record NZ_AZAY01000032.1, on the reverse strand, counting down.
AGGTAAAAACCTTTGAACTTAAAAACTTTTTGAATGATTTAGTAAAGACAAATTTTAGGGATATAGAAATTAAAAATCCGGCATTAGAAGATATCTTCTTAGAATTATATAAGTAGGAAGTGAGATTATGACATTAATAAAGAAAGAATTTAAATTTAATTTTAAAAATTTATTTATATGGAGTATAGTTATTACATTGTTTAATATGTTATATGCAGGTTTAACAGATTTTATGATAAAAGAATTGGAGTTTCTTGTAAAATTCCTTGAGAGAATGCCAAAACAATTTTTAAATGCATTTAATATGGATATTCAAATATTATCAAAACCTGAAGGGCTTATTGGCTCGGAAGGTATGACTTTTATGTTTATATTTTTCGGACTGTATGCATCTATGTTGGCAAGTAAAATGTTTGCAGGAGAATTTGATAATAAAACTATTGAGTATTTATTAATAAAACCATATTCCAGGTCAAAAATTTATATTAACAAGATATTTGTTATTTTTATGAATATCTTATTATTGGCATTAGTTTTTTTTGGTTCAATTGCCATGTTTTTTTCAATCTATGTTGATCAGGATTATAGTAATTTAGTATTTTTTGGTTTCTTCCTATACTTATTAACAACAGAGATTTTTTTCGCATCTATTAGTGTGTTAATTTCGTTATTTTTTCAAAAAAGAAAATTAACCAATTCAATAACACTTGGACTGCTATTTTTTATGTATTTTGGGGTTACTGTAACGGAAGGCGTAAAAAATACAGAATTTTTAAGAAGAATAAGCATATTTTATTATATGCCGATTAGGGATATAGTTCTCAACCAAAAAATTTATTATTTTAATATTTTTATAATAATTATTTTTTCATTATTAATTGTCTCTATTGCTCGAAAGATCTTTGAAAAAAAGATATAATTATTTAGGGAGATGAAAAAATGTTGTTAAAAAAGGAGCTAAAATTTAATTATAAAAGTTTTTTAATATGGTCAATGATTCTATTGATGTTTTCCTGGTTAGTAGCGCCATTTATTGATGGAATAATGAAAGATGCGGATATGTTATCAGATTTTATTAACTCAATGCCAAAATTTATTCTTAAAGTTTTTAATATGGATGAGTCATTTATTACACCAGAAGGTTTTTTTAGTGCAAAGGTTATGATTATGGCTGAAATATTTGCAGCAATTTTTGCAATTTTTTTGGCATCAAATGTTTTTGTAAATGAATATGAGACTAAAACAATAGAATATATTTTAACTAAACCAATAACAAGGAATCAAATTTTTCTGAAAAAAGCTTTTGCTGTGTTTATTTATTATACAATATTTGCAGCAATTTTTTGTGTAAGTGTTTTATTACTTTTTAATATTTATGTTAATTATGCATATAACGCAACGATTTTAGCCGGATTTGCGCTTTATTTATTTGTAATTGAAATATTTTTTGGAGCATTAACCTTTTTATTATCTGTTATTTTTCAAAACTCTTTTAGTACAATTTCTATTTCAATGGGAGTTTTTTTAATTATGTACGTAGGTGATATGTTTGGTACAGTAGTTGAAAAGTGGGAATGGATCAGATATATTACTATATTTAAATATATTCCGCTTGGAGATACAGTAAAATATTCTAAGGTTTATGTAATGAATTCTATAATGATAATTTTAATAGGATTTTTAATAACTTATTTCGCAAGTCAGATATTTAAAAATGAGGATATTTTGATTTAAAATATCTATTTTTTATGATATAATAATAATGTATTAAAATTATTTTAAAACCAAAAGGTGGGGGAATATGAAAAAAATAATAATAGGTATAATAGTTATAATGAGTATAATTTCATTTGCAATAAAATCCGACATTGTTCCACAACACGATAAAGGCTTATTTGTTAATTTTGAAAGTATTGGATATTCTGTTTCAAATTTAGAAATATCCACAGCCCCATTGCCCGATATACTTGGTGTATATAACCTCGGATTAAGATATTATTTAACAGATCTCATGGTTTTAAATATCAATGGTGGTATTATAGATCCTTTTGTGTTTCCTTCTTATTTTGGACAGGCACGACCTGATAATGGATATCTCTATATATATTATTTAAATGGATATAATCATAATAATTTTAATTTTGGCAAATTTTCTTTAAAAACACACGCACAGGCATCTATGTATGGTATAATAATGAAGGTTAAAGAACAAGATTTACAATTTAACCTTGGACTTAATTCAATAATTGCAAAAGGATTTTCACAACTTGGATATTATATAACAGATTCTTTAGAAATTTTTGGAGGAATTGAAGGTGGCTATTTATTAGCAGTAAATGTTAACCCTGATCCAGATGATCCAGATTTTGACGCTTTTATAAAAAAAGCAAAAGATGATTCTTTATATTCTATTTCAAGAACAGGAATTCGATTTTATTCTGGAGATGTTTTCGGTCTGGAACTTGGTTATAGATTAACTCTTATACAGGGTGCTTTGCAATTCCTGCAAGGATATAACCCTACAGATTATCTTTATAATTCTGTCAGAATGATTTCAATATATACACAAATCCTTGATCAAGAAGACCCTTTAAAAGATATTAATATCCCTTTTATTACCACTGATTATTATTTATCTTTTACTGTAAAATTTTAACTTTTGAAAGGATGTGAAAATTATGAAAAAAATATTTGTTATTATTTTAATGTTTATAAGTTTTTTAGGATTCTCGTTACCGATTTTGAATCCTTCACCAGATGTGGTTAATGAAGGAACTGTACAAGTAGTAATGGTTTCATCAGGTAGCTATGGGCTTCGCTATGGCCTTTTTGGAATTATGGAAGTTGGATATTCTTCTATAGAAGGTGATGGATATTTAAAAATAGGATTTGAAAATCTTTTAGGAATTCCATTAAAAGTTGCAACATCTTATGGATATCTATTTGATGGTACAGGTTTTGTAGTAAATGGAATTTTGGGGTATAAAGGAGAAAAAGTAAAAGTCTCAGGAGGGATGATGTTTAGTAAATCGCAAGAATATTCAGCTGATTCAATTGATCTTGTTGATTTATACGAATTAAATCCATTTGTTTCATTAAACGTTAAAATTGATAATATTTCAAATATAAATATAGAAGCGAATTTTCCTGTTTATACAAGTAATTCTTCTGCTTCAAGAAGTATTCCTTCTTTAAGTTTATATGCAACGCAAAAATATGATAATGTCTTTTTTTATAAATATGCTGCCATATATGGAGGAATAAAATATGATTTTTCAACTGTAAAAATATTATTTGGTGTTTCTGGTGAAATTGAACTAATAAAAAATCCGGAAAATTAAGATATAAAAATTGAAAAAGGGGCTTTTGCCCCTTTCAGATTGAAGACAAACCTCTTTGCTAAATCAAGCAGAGAGGTATTT
>NZ_AZAY01000031.1 GCF_001021165.1 Marinitoga sp. 1197 | reverse complement strand
TGCCATATTAATTCTTTTACTTTTTCTTCGAATATTTGTCCTGTTTCTGTTTCGTGTTGTGAAAGTAAATCATATACTTGTTCTTTTGTAAAGTATGGCACTTCTAAGTGTTCTGCTATGTTGAATGGACTGGCATTGTCTTCTAATATTCCGCTTAAATATCCTACGCTGATTAGTATTACACTTCTGAGTTTGTATCCTTGCCTTGAATGATATATTTCTCTTATTGTATGTAAAAATTCATTCATTAATTCTTGATTATTCAATTTTTCAAATTCATCAATCATTAATATTATTTCTTTCTTTTGTTTTTCATATAAATCTATTATATATTCATCCAATTCATTTATTTTTTTTATTTTGTTATTCTCATATTGAATATTATAGGATACTTTTAAATAAAATTTGACTTTCCTATTTAAATATTCTATAAATTCTCTTTCTGTTTTTATACTTCCTATACTTTCAAATGATATAAATATTGGTAAATATTTATCTTTTTTTTTCAACTATATCATTTAACAATGTTGTTTTTCCGCTTTGTCTTGGTGCTGATACTGTAAAATATCTCCAATTTTCTATATGGTCAAGTGCTTCTTTCATTATATCTGGTCGGTCAATATAATAACATGTCTTTTTATCAACAGGACCACTTGTGCAGAATCTTCTCATGGCTCACCTCCGGTGTTACACGTCTACAGCGGGTTTTTGGATTAAAAATTGGATTTTATATCTTTTCAATAATATAATCCTCAATATTTCTTTTTTCTGAATTGATATTTATTCCTATTATATATATTTCTTTTCCTTTGTATTTTTCATAATATTTCTTTTCTTTTATCTGGTTTATCGCATCAATTGCACTTTTATCCACTTTTATTTCAAAAAGATATATACTTTCATAAAAATCTATTACAAGGTCACTTCGTCCTAAGTTTGTTAATTCTTCTGCTTTTACATCTATTCCTGCTGATGCTATTATTGTAAATATTAATGAGTGATAATACTTTTCTTCTTTTTTGTGTAAGTTATACGGTATTGCACTTATTATTTTTTTTATTTCTTCTATTAATCCTTTTATATCGTTGTTTTTTAATTTTTTCCATATTGCTTTGTTTATTTCTTTTATTTCCACTTTATAGTTCGATTCTAATATTAATCTTGAAAAGCTATCTTTCACTTCAAGATTTGGATAGTCTAATATATATTCTTCTTCAAATCCATACATTTCTTTTCCTTTAAATGTTAAATATCCAGCCTGTGTGAAGAATATATTTGCATTTGCATCTTCTATTTCTCTTGTTGTAAAATCATCGCTACTTACTGTGTTTTTTACTAAATCCTCATAGGTTATTTTTTTGTCTTCTATATATTTTGATAGAAATGATGGTGATCCACTTTCAAACCAGTAATTTTGAAATTTCTTTTTTTGAAAGAATTTTAATATTGAAAATGGATTATACACATAATGTTCTCCATCAAAGGAAAATCCATTATAGTATTTTTTCATTTCTTTTAGCAATTGTTCCTTTGTGATATTAAATCTTTTTGCTGTTTGTTCTATATAGTCTTTAAAATATTCTTCTAATTCATTTTGGGTATATCCAAACATTTGCGAATAGTCTGTATCCAGAGATATATCATTTAAATTGTTTAATGCAGAAAATACTCCTGTTTTTGTGAATTTTGTAATTCCTGTTATAAATACAAATTTTATGTATTCATCTTTTGATTTTATTGTTACATAAAAATTTCTTAACACATTTCTATACTTTTCTGCCATTTCTTTGTTATTTATATTATCCAATATTGGTTTTTCATATTCGTCTACTAATATTACCACTTTTCCTTTTTTGGATAATTCTATTATTAAATCATCAAATGCATATTTATAGTGATCGTTTTTTATTTCTATACCATATTTTTTCCCTTCATCTTTTATTATTTTTAATAATCCTTCTTTTAATTCTTTTTCATTTTCGCTTACAACATCAAGTAAATTTATCCTAATTATGGGATATTCTTTAAATTCCCATTTGTCATATATGTATGTATCTTTAAATAATTCTTTTTCTCCTTTGAATAAATAATACAATGTTGATATTGTTAGGCTTTTTCCAAATCTCCTTGGTCTTGAGAGAAATATTGGCACTTCAGAACTTACTAATTTGTATATATATTCTGTTTTGTCTATATATATAAAATCTCTTTCTATTATTTTTTTATAATCTTGTACTCCTATTGGTAATTTTTTCATCGTTTTCGCCTCCCCAATTGAATTATATCACATTTCAGTAACTTCATTTCCACTCCACTTGATACAACAACCAATGAACTCTTTGATTTAATCCAATAACAAAAACCGGGGCAACCCCGGTTTTTGTTATTGGATTATTATTCATTAAAATCCAAAGGACCCAATTGTTTTATTTTTTAGTTTTTTCAATGTATATTTTAATCAGCTATGATATTCATTTTCTCAATAAAATATTTAAACGATTTGTTTTTTTTGTTTTTTTGAATTGCAATTTTAATAGAAAAATTTTTTTAAATTTCGATCATAAAAGTTATACGTGAATCAAATCTATCAGAAATCATATTATTAAACGATTCCTTTGTAATTTCATCAGTATTTTTAACTATGGGTATTATCAATATCGCGAGCAAAAATATAATCTGCATTCATTTTTTTTATGCTTATAATAAAATTATTAACCTTTTCCTTTTTCATTTTTGCATATCTTATAATATTTATCGAATCATATTTCTCGGATAATTCAAGTTTTATAATATTGTCAAAAAATCTTTTATCATCCTCTCATTCAACAAAAATATATAATTGCTTAAAACTCATAAAATTACCCCCCGAGTAAATCCTGAATAAATAGTTCTTCAATTCCTATTTCATTTTCTAAAAATATTTTTACTTCTTCTTTATCAGCCGGTCTGGAAATTGTAGAAAATCCCTTATCATCACGAGAAACAAATAAAATACTATTTAAATCTGCATATTTTACTATTTCTGGATTATGGGTAGTAACAATAATTTGCTTCTTATGTGAAGCATCCTTCATCATTTCTACCATTTTTGAAATAAGATAAGGATGAATATTCCGTTCTGGTTCTTCAATAATAGTTAAGTTTTTTTTCTCAAAATATAAGGTTATAATTAGAGCTATTATATTTATAGTTCCATCAGAGATCAAAGATGCAGGTATATAATTATTTTTAAAATACTTTTCTGCTAATTTTTCTACGTCAAGATTAGATATAAATGGCAAAATGTCTTTTACAAGATTAAAAAGCTTCTTTTTTTTATTTATATTTTTTATAATATTATTGAGAATGATTGATAAGTTACTTCCATCCTCCTCTAATTCGGCTTTTCCTGTAATTGGAATAGCTTTTTTTGGCAGTTTTGGATCAAAATCATAAATCGAAATATCTCCAAAAACTTCTATCAAAGGAAATGGAATAATAAAATAAGGAGTATTAATCAAAAGAATATTATTAGATAACTTTTCTTTTATAAAAAATTGTGGATATATACTATCTTCTTTTATGGGAATATCATCAGGACGTTCAAGGTTTATTTTTATTTTACCATTATTTTCTCTTGAAATAATGAGTTTTCCCTCACCAAGAAATTTATCTTCTTTCAGTTTTTTACTCTTTTCTTCAGACCTAAAAAATTTAAGTTTTTGAATCAATTTATCTTTCACAATTTTATATCTTGAACTTCTTTTGTAAAACTCTAATTCAAATTCATAAAATATTTCATGAATTTTTATTAAGAAAAATTCATCATTGATATTTTCAATAAAAACTCTCTCTTTATCAAAAGAAAACACAGATTCTATAGATAAATTTTCAGTTGAACCAACATTTATATTTCTAATATATTCAACATCACCTTGTATGGAAATGGCGTTATCTAACCCCAACTTTGCGCGATATCTCTTAAAAATTCAAAAATATGAATGAAATTGGATTTTCCAGCAGCATTCGCACCTATTAATACATTGAAATTTTTGAGTTCAACTTCTAATTCATTAAAACTTTTAAAATTTTTAACCTTTAATTTTTTTATTTTCATTTTCTTTTCCTCCAAATAATTATGAATCTTACGCAAATAAAAACTTTCCCGACTTGTTTATTTCAAATAACTTTTCTGCTATTTCTATAATTATTTCTTTTTTCAAAAGGTTAAACTTTTTGACCTTTTTATTATTGAGTCAATTTTTTATAGCTTTTGTTTGACATATTATGATTTTATCATAAATTCCTCCATTAGTATAGGTATCCAAAATATCCAACAAAATTTTAATCTATATTAATATACTAAAACAAATGCATTGAAAAGATGGTAGATATCAAAACTAGAAACATTCTTATTTATTTTAGTCAAACTCGGTATACCCACCTATTTGGAGTAAGACCATATAAGAATTTTATTTTTTTACTTTTCTTTTGATTCTTTCTGTTCTTATTTGATAAAAATGATTAAAAATGTTAATATAAAATATTTTGAACCAATAATATAGAACAATATAATAAAAACCTATAGGATACATTATATTTAATAAAAGAACTTCAAGTTTTATCGGAAAGAGCCTCCGTTCACTTGAAAAATACATTTTAACCAATTTAGATTGAGTCTTCAACTTCTCCAGCTCTTTATAACTTCAGGATCATGACTTAATGGTAATGGGTCAGCATCAAAAATTTTAACTATTTCGGGAATAATAAAAGCTTCTCCTAAAACTAATGCATTTTGTTTTTCTAACACAGGAACAATATCCAATAAATTTTTATTACTCACGCCAACTATTTTAGAAACTACTTCCAAATCATTTTTATTTGTAATTCTATGAATAATATAAGAATTACACTGAGAAATTATCGTTTTTGATAATTCTGATGGTCGCTGGCTGGAAATTATTAAGCTTATTCCAAATTTTCTTCCTTCTCTTGCCAATCTTTCAATATAATAACTTCCTAATTTATAATCATTTTTATCATCTTCATTAATATATCTATGGGCTTCTTCAAATAACAAAACTATATTCTTATAATCCTTATTTTCAACCTTTAATTTATATAATATCTTACTAAAAAGAAAAACAATAATATCCAATTCATCCTTATCAAAATCTGCCTCTATAATAAAAATTTCATTTTCATTATCTTCCATAATTTTTTCAATTATGTTTTTCTTTTCAGGTTCATACTCTAAAATTTTAAAAATTACTTCATCTTCTACTATTCTCTCTATTCTATATAATAATGTACCCATCCAACCATCCCAACGATTTTTCATATATTCATCTATTTTATCATTATCTTTTTTTGATCTATTCGTATTCACCCCTTACAAGATTTGGACAAAAAATAAGAAAGTGATAT
>NZ_AZAY01000030.1 GCF_001021165.1 Marinitoga sp. 1197 | reverse complement strand
AAGCTCCTTGACAAGTGAACAGAGACACCCAGCGGAAGTAAGAAGAGAGAGCGAAGAGATCGAACTCGAAGAGTTGGATGGAGGGTTTGATCCTGGCTCAGGGCGAACGCTGGCGGCGTGCTTAACACATGCAAGTCGAACGGGGAGGCTCTCTTCGGGGAGTAGTACCAGTGGCGAACGGGTGAGTAACGCGTAGGAAAGTGTCCTCCAGACCGGGACAACCATTGGAAACGATGGCTAATACCGGATGAGACCGAGAGGTGAAAGCGTGCTAAGGCATGGCTGGAGGAGCTGCCTGCGACCCATCAGGTAGTTGGTAGGGTAAAAGCCTACCAAGCCGACGACGGGTAGCCGGCGTGAGAGCGTGGCCGGCCACAGGGGGACTGAGACACGGCCCCCACTCCTACGGGAGGCAGCAGTGGGGAATATTGGACAATGGGGGAAACCCTGATCCAGCGACGCCGCGTGGAGGACGAAGTCCTTCGGGACGTAAACTCCTGAATTTATCGAACAATAAAGTGGGAAGGGAATGGCCCACAGATGAGGGTAGATAAAGAAAAGCCCCGGCTAACTACGTGCCAGCAGCCGCGGTAATACGTAGGGGGCGAGCGTTGCCCGGAATCACTGGGCGTAAAGGGGGTGTAGGCGGTCTAATAAGTCAGATGTAAAAGTACCTGGCTCAACCAGGGGGATGCGTCTGAAACTGTTAGACTTGAGGTTACTAGAGGGAGACGGAATTACCTGTGTAGCGGTGAAATGCGTAGATACAGGTAAGAAGGCCGGTGGTGAAGACGGTCTCCTGGGGTAAACCTGACGCTGAGGCCCGAAAGCTAGGGGAGCAAACCGGATTAGATACCCGGGTAGTCCTAGCCGTAAACGATGCCCACTAGGTGTGAGCGGTAGTACCGTTCGTGCTGAAGCTAAGGCGATAAGTGGGCCGCCTGGGGAGTACGTCCGCAAGGATGAAACTCAAAGGAATTGACGGGGACCCGCACAAGCGGTGGAGCGTGTGGTTTAATTCGAAGCTAAGCGAAGGACCTTACCAGGGCTTGACATGTAGGTAGTACCTCTTAGAGATAAGGGGGACCTAATACTTCGGTATTAGGAGCCTACACAGGTGGTGCACGGCCGTCGTCAGCTCGTGCCGTGAGGTGTTGGGTTAAGTCCCGCAACGAGCGCAACCCTTGCCGTTAGTTACCAGCACGTAAAGGTGGGGACTCTAACGGGACAGCCGCCGACGAGGCGGAGGAAGGAGGGGATGACGTCAGGTAATCGTGCCCCTTATGTCCTGGGCGACACACGCGCTACAATGGCAGGGACAGAGGGAAGCGAAGCTGAAAGGTGGAGCGAATCTCAGAAACCCTGCCCCAGTTCAGATTGCAGTCTGAAACCCGACTGCATGAAGCCGGAATCGCTAGTAATCGCAGGTCAGCCACACTGCGGTGAATACGTTCCCGGGTCTTGTACACACCGCCCGTCAAGCCACCCGAGTTGGAAACGCCCGAAGATGGTCAGGCTAACCGAAAGGAGGCCGGCTATTGAGGGTGGAGTCAGCGAGGGGGGCTAAGTCGTAACAAGGTAGGTGTACCGGAAGGTGCGCCTGGATCACCTCCTTTCTAAGGAGAAAGGGTGTCTCTGTTCAGTAGTGAAGGAGTGGGGTAGTAGCTCAATTGGGAGAGCGTCTGCCTTGCACGCAGAAGGCTAGGGGTTCAAGTCCCCTCTACTCCACCAGCTCATTGACAAGTGCATAGTGAAAGATAAGGTCAAGGTAAAAAGGGCTTACGGCGGATGCCTAGGCGACGGGAGGCGAAGAAGGACGTGGCAAGCTGCGAAAAGCCACGGGGAGCTGCAAGCGAGCGTAGATCCGTGGATATCCGAATGGGGGAACCCGAAAATCCCGAAAGGGAGGCGAACCCGGGGAAGGGAAACATCTTAGTACCCGGAGGAAAAGAAATCAAAAGAGATTCCCTGAGTAGTGGCGAGCGAAAGGGGAAGAGCCAAAACCATGTAGGTGTAAAAGGGTGCGGCCGTTGCCTACATGGGGTAGCGGGAAGTAATCGGAGCCGACTGCACGAGGCTCGGAGTGAAAGTATGTATAGCCGAATTGACTGGGAAGTCAAACCGAAGAGGGTGAAAGTCCCGTAGGCGAAATACATACGGAACTCTGGATTACTATCCCAAGTAGCGTGGGACACGAGGAATCCTGCGTGAATCAGGGTGGACCACCATCCAAGGCTAAATACTACCCGTCGACCGATAGCGGAAAAGTACCGTGAGGGAAAGGTGAAAAGGACCCCGGGAGGGGAGTGAAAGAGAACCTGAAACCGTAAGCCTACAAGAAGTGGGAGCTCGAAAGAGTGACCGCGTGCCTTTTGATTAATGTGCCCACGAATTGCATGTATTGGCGAGGTTAAGCCGGGAGAGGCGAAGCCGAAGTGAAAGCGAGCCTGAAAAGGGCGTAGAGTCAATATATGCAGACCCGAAGCCAGGTGAGCTATCCATGGGCAGGGTGAAGTTGCGGTGAAACGCAATGGAGGCCCGAACCGGTATGCAGTGAAACGCATTCGGATGACCTGTGGATAGGGGTGAAAAGCCAACCGAACCTGGTGATAGCTGGATCTCCCCGAAACGTGTGTAGGCACGGCCTCATACAAGACTTACGGGGGTAGAGCACTGATAGGCGTAGGGGGGTAACCTCCGAAACTTGTCAAACTCCGAATACCGTAAGTTAAAGTATGGGAGACAGACTGTGGGGGAAAAGCTCCATGGTCGAGAGGGAAACAGCCCAGACCGCCAGCTAAGGGCTCGAAGAGACAGCTAAGTGTGAAAGGTAGTGGACTGCCAGAGACAGCCGGGATGTTGGCTTAGAAGCAGCCATCATTAAAAGAGTGCGTAACAGCTCACCGGTTGAGGCGGACTGCGCCGAAAATGTAAGGAGGCTAAAGCTGTACTCCGAAGCTGCGGAATCTGCGGATTGGTAGGGGAGCATTGTGCAGTAGGGAGAAGGTAATTCGCGAGGATTACTGGACGAAGCACAAGAGCGGATGTGGGCATGAGTAACGAGAGGAAGGTGAGAATCCTTCCCCCCGAAAGCCCAAGGGTACCTGGGGAAGGGTCGTCCGCCCAGGGTAAGCCGGGACCTAAGGTGAATCCGAAAGGAGTAACCGATGGAAAACGGGTAAAAAATCCCGTGCCATATCTGTGCTGTCAAGATAAGAGGGGTGACGCAGAAGGTAAAGCCTCGTGAGCAAGTGGCAAGCTCATCCAAGCGCAAAGGTCGAAGAAACTTCCAGGGAAATCCGGAAGTGGAGGCTGAAGCGTGATGGGGAGGACATAAGTCCAACGAGGTGGTAGCCATGCTGCCAAGAAAAACCTCGCTTATCGGTACAGATATGCCCGTTCCGAAAACCGACACAGGTGGGTGAGCTGAGAAGGCTAAGGGGAGCAGGCTAACCTCCGCTAAGGAACTCGGCAAAATAGCCCCGTAACTTCGGGAGAAGGGGTGCTCCTTGATGTGGGCAACTGCATTGGGGAGTCGCAGTGACAAGGTCCAGGCGACTGTTTACCAAAAACACAGGACTCTGCGAACTCCAAAAGAGGACGTATAGGGTCTGACGCCTGCCCAGTGCCGGAAGGTTAAGGGGAGTGCTGAGAGGTACGAACCGAAGCCCCGGTAAACGGCGGCCGTAACTATAACGGTCCTAAGGTAGCGAAATTCCTTGTCGGGTAAGTTCCGACCTGCATGAATGGCGTAACGATTTGGACACTGTCTCAGCGGAGGGCCTGGTGAAATTACAGACTGGGTGAAGATGCCCAGTACCCGCAGTTAGACGGAAAGACCCCGTGGAGTTTTACTGTAGCCTGACATTGTAACTTGTCATGTTGTGTACAGGATAGGTGGGAGGCGAAGAAGCCTGCTCGCAAGGGTAGGTGGAGCCGCTGGTGGGATACCACCCTCAGCATGATGGGTTACTAACCATTAAGTGTGAAGAGCACAGATGGGACAGTGTTAGGTGGGCAGTTTGACTGGGGCGGTCGCCTCCTAAAGAGTAACGGAGGTGCGCGAAGGTAGGCTCATGTGGGTTGGAAATCCACAGGAGAGTGTAAAGGCAAAAGCCTGCCTGACTGCGAGACTGACAGGTCGAGCAGGGTGGAAACACGGTCTTAGTGACCCGGCGGATCCGAGTGGAAGGGCCGTCGATCAACGGATAAAAGTTACCCCGGGGATAACAGGCTTATCGCGCTCAAGAGTTCATATCGACGGCGCGGATTGGCACCTCGATGTCGACTCATCGCATCCTGGGGCTGAAGTAGGTCCCAAGGGTTGGGCTGTTCGCCCATTAAAGCGGTACGTGAGTTGGGTTCAGAACGTCGTGAGACAGTTCGGTCCCTATCTGCTGCGGGCGTAGGAAACTTGAGGGGGGTCACACCTAGTACGAGAGGACCGGTGTGAGGGTACCGCTGGTGAATCAGCTGTTCCGCCAGGAGCAGGAGCTGAGTAGCTATGTACCTGACCGATAACCGCTGAAAGCATCTAAGCGGGAAACGGGCCCCGAGATGAGGTTTCCCACTCTTCGGAGGTAAGGGCAGTTCGAGACTAGGACGTAGATAGGCCGGAAGTGTAAGTACAGTGATGTATTGAGCTGACCGGTACTAATAGCCCGAGGCCTTGACCTTATTAAGTAACTATGCACATGTGAATGAGTTTTGAGGGGTGCAGATACTGGATATGGAAACACGCGGAACCATGCCGAACCCGACCGTTAAGCATATCCAGGCCGATGGTAGTATGGGAAATCCATGCGAGAGTAGGTAGCGCCCCTCTTTTTATTTTACCCCCTGTTAAATCTGTTCTCTTATACACATCTCCGAGCCCACGAGACCGAGGCTGATCTCGTATGCCGTCTTCTGCTTGAAAAAAAAAAAACACGATCACACTTGAACACAATATAAGACAGGTCATAACAATTTAGAGT
>NZ_AZAY01000029.1 GCF_001021165.1 Marinitoga sp. 1197 | reverse complement strand
TTCATATATCTTTTCAAATATTTTCTTTATTTCTCTTATATTATTCAATTCTTCTTTTACAGTATAATTATATCTTTTTAATTCATCTATGATTTCTTCATAAAATATTTTTATAAATTCTTCTTCTGTTTTTATATTTTTATAATCTTCAAAGGATAAAAATATAGTAATATATTTATCCTTTATTTTTTCAACTATATCTTTTAACAATGTTGTTTTTCCTGCTTGTCTTGGCGCTGATACTGTAAAGTATCTCCAATTTTCTATATGGTCAAGTGCTTCTTTCATTATATCTGGTCTTTCTACATAATAACAGGTCTTTTTATCAACGGGTCCACTTGTGCAGAATCTTCTCATGATTCACCTCCGTATAACATACCTTCGGTAGGGTATTGGATTAAAAACTTTAGATTTGAATTAAAACAAAAAAATTCTGAGCTGTCGCTCACCTCCGGTGCTACACGCCTACGGCTATATACACGCTACCGCGGGCATCGGTTTAAATTTTTTTTTTGATTTTTATACACTTGAATTATATCACATTTCCATATCTTAATTTCCTATTATTTCCTTACGAAAAAATAGACCTACTATAATTGATTAATCCTGACAGAGAAAAATTTGAAAATATAATAAAAATCAAAACATAATTTTTCATTAGAGATAAGTATATTGAAATTAAATTATTATATTCCATATCTTTCAACTATTTCTTATTTTGCCCTTTATTATTTTACTATTTACGCAGGCAAAATGCTTCGTTTTTTCATATTACTAAGATTTATAATATATTTATCTTTTGCTTTATGAAAATATGATATAATCATATTAGTATCGAATTGGAGGTCGATTATATGTTCTGGTTTAAAAAAAAGAAAAAAGATATATCTAAAAATCCTTTTTATAATGAATCAAATTCACTCGTTTTATATTTTGAATGTAATAATTGTGGAGAAAAATTTAGAAGTTATTTAAGGAAAGGATATGATTTTTCAACATCATATGATGGTGAAGCGATATATTCAATTAACAAGGAATATATAGGATCACAATGTTCACAAAAAATATATCTTATTGCGGAATTTGATAGATCTTATAGGAATTTGAAATTTGATTTAATAGGAGGAACACCAATAACAAAGGAAAAGTTTGAATCGGGAGGTTAATATGGAAGGCTGGATTCCAACAAAAAGATTGAAAAAGGTTGTAGAATTTTCAGATAAATTTTGTGGTAATGTCGAACCTATTCATAGATATTTATATTTATATTTTGATAAATTTTTAAAAGTTTCAATTACTGATGGTTGCGCAGTAGCAGATATATTTTTTTCAAAAGAATTTTTTCCCTTTAAAAAGGTATATAAGATCTCTATTCAACATTTGAAGGGGTTATTAAAAGGATTTGATGAAAAGAAAAGCCCAGTTGTTAGAATGTTAGCTCTTGATGAGGGATTAAAAATGGACTTAGAAAATATGTCTTTGAATGTAAAAGCGGAAAATGAAGAAAAGCCTTCCTTTAATTTGAAAAATCCTATTTTGATATCAAAAATACAATTAAAAAAATTCTTGAATAATCTTGATTTTTGTAGTATAACTTCTATGGAAGGAGATTTGGTAAATATATTTACCAATGATAAAAAAGAATTATGGGGATGGTTTCATGGATATAACATGGGAGTGTATACTTGTTTTGGGAAATCTGAAGTAACGATTTCACGAAGTATACCATATGTTACTGTAAGACATATAATAAAATCTTTATCTTTAATAAGTGATGAAGAGATAAGTTTATACTTAAATGAATCAGACATATTAATTAAAGGAAAAGGGATGAATATTAATCTATGTAGTTCTATAGACCCGGTGCGTATAAAAGTGAATTTTGATAAAGAATTTTTAGAATATCAGAAAATAAATTTAAAAGAATTGAAAAGAATCTTAAATAAGATATATACTTCTTTGCCTTCAAATACAAGAATATATTTAATATTTGGGAAAGAGTCTTATATTTTAGCAGAAGATAAAAATACCACAATTACGTGGAAAATAGATTTAAAATTTAAATATAAATATTTAATAGAAATAAACCCTCGAAAATTAAGATCTGTATTTTCGAGAATTAATGAAAATGTAATTATTAAATTAAACAATAAAAAGGTTTTATTTCAAGACAATCAAAATTATCTAGAAATCGGAATAAAAGAGTTTTCTAAGTAGTCTGATCTTCAATATATTCGTAATTAATGATTTTGGTAATTCTTAAATTTTTTTCTTCAAGAAGATCAATAATATCATCATTAACTTTTATAATGGGTTTCATTTTATTTGATCTGTTTGTTGCTATAATGATTCCTTCTGATCCGTCATTAAGCATAACTTTCATTCCTGGAGGGAAAAGTCCTAGAGCATTTACTAAATTTTGAGTAAATGATGGATCAAAATGTTTATTTACATGTGATAATATGTAGGATAATGTTTTATATGGAGTCCATGGTTTTTTATAACACCTTTTACTAGTTAAAGCATCATAAACATCTGAAACAGCTAATATTCTTCCATAATTGGAAATATCCTTTCCTTTCTTTTTGAATATATATCCACTACCATCGTATCTTTCATGATGCTCCAAAGCTCCATTTATAATTCTTTTATCTGTTATACCGGAATTTTCTAAAAAATCTTTTGCATATAACACATGATTTTTAATTAATTCAAATTCTTCAGAAGATAGTTTTCTAGGAGCATTTAAAATTTCTAAAGGAATTTTAACTTTACCAATATCATGTAGTAATCCACTTAAAGCTAATTCAGTTAATTCTTCATCAGACATTCCATTTTCCAATCCAATTAAGGAACCAAGAATCATTACATTTAATGAATGGGAGTATAAATATTCGTCATATGTTTTTAATTTTTTTAGGGGAACGTATAATTTATCTGAAAAATTCTTTTGCATTTCTTTAGTTAAATTTACTGCAACTTCTTCTATTTTAGCAATATCAATCTTTCCAGTATTCATAATTTCTTCAAAAATATCTTTAACTTTTTCAAAACTTTTATCAAGAAGTTCTTTACTTATAAAACTATGTGCATGAGCGGCATCGCTCACTGATTTTATCTCTGCTTTTTTTTCAATAACAGGTATTCTAAAAATACCGTTATTTTTAATAATATTTATTTTTTCTTTATTTAAAATTGTTCCTTTTTTAAAAAGCACATTCCCCTTAAAATCCTTTATGTTCATAGCAACAATCATACCTGATTTGATTTTATTCAAAGGTAAGAATTTCATAAAAATCCCTCACTCTATATAGATATAGTCTAATACTTTGGTGATTCTTAAAGATTTTTCCTCACTTAAATCAATAGTATCTCCGTGATCTATTTTTATTAATGGACGTATTTTATTAGTTCTATTTGATGCAATTACTGTTCCAAATTTTCCATCACTAAGCTGAACCCTTGTTCCAGATGGGTAAATGCCAAAAGCATTAATGAGACCTTGTGCAAAGGTTCCATCAAACTGTTTTTCTACATTTGTTAAAATAAAAGATATGGTTTTATATGGAGTCCATGGGCCTTTATAGCTCCTTGTGCTAGTTAAAGCATCATAAACATCTGCAATTGATATGATTTTACCAAATGTTGTTATTTGTTCCTTTTTCTTTCCTTCAAGATAACCTCTTCCGTCGATTCTTTCATGATGCTCATATATTCCACCTATAATGTTAGGGTCTTTTATATTATTTTCTATAGCTAATTTTTTACCAAATAGTACATGATTTCTCATTGTGTTCATTTCACTTTCAGTTAAAGCTCTTGGAGCATTCATGATTTCAATAGGAACCTGTGTTTTTCCAATATCATGTAAAAGAGCTGAAATAGAAACATTTAACAATTCATCTCCAATTATACCATTTTCTATAGCCAACAAAGAACTGATAATCATAACGTTCAATGAATGTGAATATAAATACTCATCAAAATCCCTCAACTTTTTTAAGGGTACAAATAATTGATTAGAATAATTGTTTTCCAGATCTTCTTTTATAGATGCAGCTATACTTATTACCAAATCAATATCAATATCACCGCTTTTTTCCAGTGTTTTAAACACTTCTTTTACTCTCTTATAATTTAAATCAAGTTTTTCTTTGCTTATAACCCCATGATTTTCAGCTTCTTTTTTTAATTCCTTCAATACATCTAACTTCTTTACTGGGATATTAAAGATTCCAGCTTTTTTCAAAGTATAAATGACAATTTCATTTACTTCTGTTCCTTTTTTTAAGATAACTTTGCCAGTTGTATCGCGAATATCCATTGCAAGTACCATGCCAAATTTAGCTTTGTTAAGAGGTACTATTTTCATTCAATCACCTCTTTTATATAAATATTTGTATCTGGTCCAGTTTTTACCGTTTCATTATCCACTAATACTTCGGGGAAGAATTCAATGTCATTTCTTTTTAAAACAATTCCTACTGTTCCGTTACTTAGTTTAACCTTTGTGCCAGTAGGATAATATCCAGTAATTTCATATAATAAACTAACATAATATGGATCAAAAATAAATCCACACTTTTTTAATATCCATGATAATGCCTGATATGGTGTATATCCTAATTCTGTTAATGATGTATATGCATCAGCAACTTGTGTAATTCTAACAAGAGGAGGTATCTTTTCTCCTTTTAAATGAAACTTTCCTTTTCCATCATATCTTTCGTGATGATATAATACACTTTCAAGAATTTCATGATTCAATGTTGCTTTTAAATCCTGTAGTTTTTTATAAGCAACTATATTATGTATAAGAGCATTTCTCTCTTCACTTTCAAAATCATTGATAATACGTTCGTCTAACATAGCATATCCAATATCATGTATAAGCGCAAACTTCACAGTTTGCTTATACATAATATATGGGGTTTCTATCTTTTTTGCAATTATAGAAACTATTATAGCAGTATTTAAGGAATGATAGATTAAACTATCATTTCCAAAAGAGTTCATAAAATTCAAAACAAAATATTCTTTTACATCCAATATCTTATATATTTCTTCTGTTATATTGTTTAAAGATACATAAAGTTCTTCTTTGGAAAAATGGTGAAATAAGTCATTAATAGAATTTATCCATTTGCTATAAACAACTTCATCAACAATATTTGGAAGGTTTTCAAAATTTTTTTGTATAAATCCAACTGCAGTTTCCGATTCTTCAATTTCAATTTCTGTAATATCACTGCGTAATAATTGATCAATTGTTTTTTGATCAAGTTTTTGCCCTTTCTTTAAATTCAAACGATCTTTTAAGCTATAAATATCCTCTCCAATTATCATACCTGGAGTTAAACTATTTATTTTTACTTTCAAAATCCCAACTCCATTTATTTTGGTTTAACAATAGAAATATATGGTTTTTGACTGAAAATCTCATTGGATACATTAATTATATCATCATCTTTCTGGACATTAATTTTATTTACTATTTCATCTATATCAATTAGTTTATCAAAAGACAGATAATAATCTAATGCCAAAAAACCAAAATTTAACCCATTTTCTGTTTCAAGCATATATCTACCAGATAACCTTTTCTTTCCATATTTTATCCATTTTTCAAATGTATCTATATTTTTCAAATTTTCATTAATAGAGTTATTGAGTTTCTCAAAATTTTGTGGAACAGTAGCTGCAAATATAGTAAATGTTCCTGTATTGTTATAAGCAGAATAATCTGCAGTAATTTCATAAGCCAATCCCAATTCTTCTCTGATTTTTGTAAATAACAACGAACTCATTCCGCTTCCTAAAAATGTTTTTAAAATTGCAGCAGGATAAAAACCGGATGACATTTTTGATGGAGCTTTAAATGAATATGCAATATATATTTGGGAAAGTTCTTCTTTTTCTTTTTCAACCTTTTTAATATTCTCATTGAAAATAGGACTTTTAAATGGATATTTCTCTCCTTCTCTATCAGGAATCAATCTATCTATATCCAACAAAAGCTTTTCTAACTCTTTTTCTGGCCCTACAAGAGTTAAAACTATATTTTGCGGAGTATATTTTTCGAGATAATATTTTTTTAACATTTGTGAATTTAATTTAGATACGCTCTCTTTTGTGCCAAGTACAGGGAATGAAAATTCATTTGCAAACATAATTTTATTTAATTGTTCAAATGTATTTTCAACAGGTTCATCTTCATACATAGCAATTTCATCTAAAACTATTCTTTTCTCTTTTTCAATATCTTCTTTATTAAATTTAGCATTAAATATGATATCTAATATAATTTCCACTCCAACCTTTGCCGCAATTAATGGAACTTTTGCATAATATGCAGTTAGATTCTTTCCTGTAAAAGCATTTAAGGACCCGCCAAATTCCTCGATGGGCCTTTTTATTTCTTCCATATTTCTGTTTTCTGTACCTCTAAATACTGAATGTTCTATTAAATGCGATATTCCAGAAAGTTCAGCAGGTTCATGAGCTGACCCACTCCGTATAACAGCAATTATCGACACACTTCTAACATTATTTCTTGGAATTAATAAAACATCTAATCCTTTATTCAGCGTCCTTTTTATGATCATTTCTTTCCTCCGGTTTTTGATAATTTTTTCTTCTATGATTCTTTCTTTCTGCTGTCTTTTCACCAAATTTTTTCAATTGAATCCTACCATTATCATCAATACTTATTATTTCCACTTTCATAATATCGCCAATTTTGATACTTTTTAACAATTCTTTGGCATCTTTTCCTAAATTCGACATATGTAATAATCCTAATTTTCCTGGAATAATTTCAACAAACAATCCATAATTTTCTATCCTGGATACTTTTCCTTCGAAAACTTCTCCTTCTTTAACTTCTTTAATTAAACTTTCAATATATTTAATGGCATTATCTATATTCTGAACATTGTGACCACTTACCTTTGTTAATCCAGTTTCATCATCTATAGAAATCTCAACATCAAAATCTTTATGTATTCCTTTTATTACTCTTCCTCCAGGCCCTATAACCTCTGATATTTTGTCAATAGGTATTTTCGTTGTTTTTATTAAAGGTGCATATGGCGATAATTCTTTTTTTGGTTCTGAAATTGTATTATACATAATGTTTAAGATATGCAGTCTGGCAACTCTTGCTCTTTCTAAAGCTTCTTTTAATACCTCTTCATTTACTCCAGCTACCTTAACATCCATTTGAAATGCAGTAATACCGTCTCTTGTTCCTGTAACTTTAAAATCCATATCTCCAAGATGATCTTCCATACCTAATATATCTGTTAATACAACAAATTTTTCATCTTCAAAAATTAATCCCATGGCAACACCAGCAACATGTTTTGGTATAGGAACACCAGCATCCATCAATGCTAACGAACCAGAACATACTGTAGCCATGGATGAAGAACCATTTGATTCTAATATTTCAGAAACAATTCTGATAATATAAGGAAATTCTTCTTCGGTAGGTAACATATTTTTTAAAGCTCTTTCAGCTAAATGTCCATGTCCTATCTCTCTTCTACTTAACCTTAACCCTTTTACCTCTCCTGTAGAAAATGGAGGGAAATTATAGTGAAGCATAAATCGGCGTTCTCCTTCTTCAAATACTGTGTCTATTATTTGAACATCCATAGGTTCGCCAAGAGTAACAACTCCTAAACTTTGCGTTTCGCCTCTTGTAAATAATGCAGACCCATGTGTTTTTTCAAATAGCCCTATTTCACATGTAATCGGTCTTATTTCATCTATTTTTCTTCCATCTGCTCTTGTATTCTTTTCTATTATCATTTTTCTCATTAATTTTTTAATCTTTTCATCAAAAGATTCATATAAAAATTTCTTATACTTCTCATAATTTTCGTTATCCCATTTTTCAACATATTTTGTCTGGAATTCTTCTAATAATTCTTTTCTATATGAATCCAATGCATCGTCTCTGTCTTTTTTACCTTTTACCAAAATTCTTTTTTCTAATTCTTCATCATTTATCAATTTTTCAAAGTCTTCAACAAATCCTTCTGGTATTTCAGGAGAAATCACTTCCCATTTTTCTATATTAAATTCTGAAACCACTTTTTCCTGAAATTCTATAATCTGTTTAATCGCCTCATGAGCATATAAAAGAGCTTTTACCATTTCATCTTCTGATACTTCTAAAGATTCCCCCTCAACCATAGTTATAGCTTCTTTTGTTCCAGCAACGACTATATCCATTCTGCTATTTTTCAATTCTTCCTGAGTGGGGAACACAACAAATTTTTCATCAACGTATCCCAATCTAACTCCTGCAACCATACCATCAAATGGAATAGGAGATAAATTCAAAGCAAAAGAAGCTCCTGTTATTCCCCAGGTTTCAATACTGTCATCATTATCCATTGAAAATGCTGTAACTATAACCTGTATATCATTATGAAAATCTTTTGGGAATAAAGGTCTAATAGGTCTATCTATTAATCTAGAAGACAAAATAGCTTCACTGCTTGGTCTGCCTTCTCTTTTTAAAAAACCACCAGGTATTTTACCAACTGCATAAAATTTTTCCTGAAATTCTACGGTTAGAGGAAGGAAATCAATTCCATCCTTTGCTTCTTTTGAAGCAGTTGCGGTAACTAATATTGCTGATTTTCCATATTTTAATAAAATAGATCCATGTGCTTGTTTGGCCATTTTTCCATGTTCAATAATTAATTTTCTGCCAAAAATTTCTGTTTCCCATACTTTCATCTATATCACCCCTTTTGAAATAATTATAACATAAATTCTGTTAAATATACAAAATTTTACATTTTGCCAATTAATAACAATAAAAAAAATATAACAAATCCAAATGGATTTGTTAGAACATTAACTTTTTTTATTTTAGATTGTCTAAAAAGTCTCAAATGAAACGAAGACTCGAAGATTGCCCTTAAAATTATGAATGAAAGCCGTCAAAAAAACAGGACGTTTTTTTGAGTGAAGCTTTTTCATGGATGAAAAATCTGAACGACGGCTGAGAATGAATAATTTTAAGGATTAGCAATCAAGCTGTCTGAGTGAATTTGACTTTTGGACAATCTTTTTTTATTTTTTATTTTCGGATTATTAAAATATAACAAATCCCGAATGGGATTTGTTATATTTTAAACTGATTCAATTTTTTGTTTAGTTCTTCTACTAATTTTTCTAATTCTTCTGCTTTTTCATTTACATTTTCTATTTCTTTGCTTTCTTCTTCTATATCTTTTGTTATTTCGTTTATTTCATTTGATATTTCCAGTATCATTTGCGCTGTTTTATCGCTCGCAGCTGCCATTTCTTCTGTCG
>NZ_AZAY01000028.1 GCF_001021165.1 Marinitoga sp. 1197 | reverse complement strand
CGTATAACTTACACAAAAAAGAAGAAAAGTATTATCACTCATTAATATTTACAATAATAGCATCAGCAGGAATAGATGTAAAAGCAGAAGAATTAACAAACTTAGGACGAAGTGACCTTGTAATAGATTTTGATGAAAGAATATATCTTTTTGAAATAAAAATAGACAAAAATGCAGAGGAAGCGATAAACCAAATAAAAGAAAAGAAATATTATGAAAAATACAAAGGAAAAGAAATATATATAATAGGGATAAATATCAATTCAGAAAAAAGAAATATTGATGATTATATTATTGAAAAAATAAAACAAAAGATTTAATATTATCAAAAATTAAATTCTAAAAAATGTAAATGGTGTAAATGGTAAAATAATCGTAAAAGAAGAGTTGGATCATAAAGAGATTTCTTATTAGATTTATAATAATAAAAAGAATAAGAAAATTAAAAAGTTTGTTATTTAAATTGTCCAAAACAAAAACATTTCTAGAACTTCCAAACATTTTATCACCTCCAATACGTTTTGGATACAATATAATAATACTACAAAAATAAATCCGCATCAATGAGTGGGGGATATCTTTTTTAGAAATCGCTTATAATCAATTTTCTATAAATTAAATTTACACAATAAAAATTTAATCAAAAAGGGGGAAAGACTATGAGAAATCATGTTTTAATCCCATATAGGGAAAAAGAACATGGGGATTTTGAAGATGAATGGCTTCCTCATAAAGGAGTTTCTGGATGGTGGTATATTACAGGATATTTGCGAAACAAAGAAAATCCAGAAAATATTTTCTCATACCAATATACTTTTTTAAGAGCTAAAATTCAATGTATAACTTTGAAAGTTCTCCAGCTTGCACTTACCGATGTTTCAAAAAAAAATCATTTCTTTAAACAGAAGGCTTCGTTTTTTGGAAAAAG
The DNA here is from genome assembly GCF_001021165.1 of Marinitoga sp. 1197. Lineage (NCBI taxonomy): Bacteria > Thermotogati > Thermotogota > Thermotogae > Petrotogales > Petrotogaceae > Marinitoga > Marinitoga sp. 1197. Next base: position 16,462 of record NZ_AZAY01000028.1, on the reverse strand, counting down.
AATTTTTATAGATGAGAAAAAAATTTCATATTTTCCGTATGCTGTTTTGAAAAAAAATGAAGAGGGTATGTCTCTAGCGATGGATACAAAAGAGTTTTCGATAAATCTTATTCTAATCTATGGAAAAGGCGGAATATGGCATGGAGATAACGGAATTCTTATTATGGGAGTACCTAAAGATTCAAAGCAGAGAACTGTTTATTATTCATACACAAATATGCTTACTAAAGGAAAATTAACTATTAAAGCAGAAAATGACGCTGAGGATTTTGAAGTAATTGGAAAATCTTGGTTCGATAGACAATGGGGACCTTTTAATATAACCGATTCCGCTACTCATTGGGAATGGTTTTCACTTCGCTTCTTTGATGATGAAGAAATCATGCTTTTTTCTTTTCCACAACATCCGTATCAGGACGGAACATATATAGATAAAGGAGGAAAAAATAGAAGAATACAAAACTTTACAATCAAGGAGAAAAAACTTATAGAGGTTGATGGATATGTTTTTTCATACGGATGGAATGTTATTATCCATGGAGTGAAGGATGAAGTTTATGAAATAGTTCCTTTGATGAATGGTCAGGTAAATATTGCTTATTTTGAACTCATGGCCAAAGTTCTTGATTCAAACGGAAAACATGTTGGATATGCTTTTGTTGAGCTTCTTCCAGGAGTCAGAAGCATAAAGAAAAAAACAAGCATCAAAAATCTTTTGAAAAAATCATAGTGGTGTATAAATTATGTGGTCAGAAAGAAAAATAAGAAAATATCTTGGCGTACCTGATGATGCTGAAAAAGTGTTAATTTTTACAGAATCCAGTCACTGGGATCCAAATTGGCTATATACTTCAGAAAAGTATTTTGAAAAGTTTGTTCAGAAAAATCTTGATCTTGCTTTAAACGAGCTTGAGAAAGAGCCAAGAAGAGTCTATTCTTTAGAGAATGTTTTCTTCCTAAAAATGTATTGGGAAAGAAATTCAAAAAAAAGAAGCATAATAAGAAAGTTTATCAACGATGGACGCCTTCGGCTCATGAGCAGCGCTGTTACATCAGCAGATACTCTTCTTCCAAAAGTAGAAGCTATCTTAAGAGATTTTTTTATTGGACAGAAATGGCTTGACGAAAATGGTTTGACTAAAAAAACGGAAGTCGCTTATTTTCCAGATAGCTTCGGTATTTCCCCATTTTTACCATCACTTCTAAATGCAGTTGGAATTAAAAAAACTTCTATAACTCGTGTTGATGGAATGTTCTTTCCCGGATGTGATTTTGAAAGCAGAAAAAATTTCCCAAGGAAAACTTCAACGGCTGAAATTCTTCTAAGAAAAGAAAGAACACTTGATTTTATTTGGAGAGATAGAAATGGAAAAGAAGTTCTTACTCACTGGAACGCTTTTACTTACGGTATGGGAGATATGCTTGCATATATAGGAATAAGTCGTGTGTATCTTGCAAGATTTGCCTTTTCTTTAAGAAAAAGCTGGCACGTCGCCTATAGAATTCGCCAATATATTAAGGCTCTAGAACCTTTTAGCAAAACCCCTTATATTCTTTGTCCAATAGGATATGATTTTATTGAGCCAATTCCTGATCTCGTATCGCTACTCGACCGTTATAACAAAGAATATTATCAAAAAACAGGTATTTGGACCGTTTTAGCTGGTCTTGACGACTACCTTCTTCTTGTTGAATTTTACAAAAAGAATTTACCTATTCTTGAAATAGATCCTAACCCTTACTGGACTGGATTTTACTTTTCTCGACAAGAAATTAAAGAGAAATCTTATAAACTTTTAGAAAAACTTACGCTAGCTGAAAAGCTCTCTGTCTTAAAAAAGAAAGCAAAAGATATAAACTCTGACCTTCAAAAAGCTTGGTGGATTTCTGTTATTTCAAACCATCATGATTTCATAACAGGCACATCAACCGATGAGGTAGTGGAAAAAGAGCAAATTTCTTGGCTTAATGAATCGAAAAAAATTGTAGATAATACTCTCAAAAAAATTTCTCTAAATCTTAAATATATAAAAAAAGAAAGAAAAACTTCATTTTTTAATCTTTCAAAAAAAGGCGTTAAAATATTAGTGGAAAACACATATTATAAAATAGAAATTGATTCTAAAAAAGGGATTTTTACATATTTTGCTTTTAATTCTACTAAAGATAATTTATTGAAAGAATCATCAAATTCTTTAGCTTTATACAGAGATTCTGGCGGACTCTGGCGAATGGGATATGAATTTAAAGGTGGAATCTGGAAAGAAAAGAAAAAATTTCATCTTCACAATATTAAAACAGAAATTACAAATCATGAAACCGGCATTGAGATTGTAAACCTTTTTAATTTAAATGATTCTTTGATAACAAGAAGAATATGGATAGATAAATGGTCTTCTCTTATATATTTCAGAACTGATGGAAAGCTTAAAAAGGGATATACATTAACTTCACGTTTCATATTGAATTCACATATTAAGAAACTTTTAATGCATTCTCCAGGAGGAGTAATTGAGAGACCATATAAAAAAATCTATGATCCTACCTTCTGGCCGATAAATGAATTTGTATGTCTAAAAACGGAAAACTATTATATGGCGGTCTTTAAACCGTATCCTGGATCTATATCTTGCGATGATGAAAAAATGGAAATCACCCTTCTAAGAAGTGCTGAAAGAGAAAAAGTTTTTGGATTTTTAGGACTTCCCGCAAATCCTGTGAGCTATAAAAAACAAAAAGTTGAAAAAGTTGAGTTTGCAATTATGTTGTTTAGAGATAAGATTAATTTAAAAGAAAAAATGGTAGAAACTTTAAAACATCTTTCATTTCCGTGGCAAGAATATTCACAAATTTTAAACAAAGTAGATGATTCCCTAATAAATGTTGAACCTAAAAGCGTTTTAATTACTGCTATAAAACCAACATCAACTGGAGATGGAATAATAGTAAGGTTCTATGCACCTTTTGGCGTGAAAGAAGTTTTAAAGATAACGCCGAACTTTGAATTTAAAGAAGCTTACCTTTGTAACGCTAAAGAGAATGATATAGAAAAGTTGAAGGTTTCAGATGGCACAATTTACATTAAAATAACGGGGTCTATTGTTACGATAAAATTCATATAAATTTACACAAAATTTTCGAATGATTAAACAAACTTCACTATAAAAACTGATATTTTGAATTTTTATATAATACTTATTATGATATAATTAAGTAGATAGTCTTCGGAGGTGGAAACGATGAAAAAATTACCAATAGGAGTACAGGATTATAAAGAAATAATAGAAGAAGATTATATATATGTAGATAAAACAAAATATATATTTAATTTAATAAATAGTGGAAAGTTCTATTTTCTCTCACGCCCAAGGAGGTTTGGTAAAAGTTTAACAATATCAACATTATATTATTTATTCAAAGGAGAAAAAGAATTATTTAAAGATACATACATATATGACAAATGGGAATTTAAAGAATATCCCATAATTAGGATAAATTTACTTGATGTAGTAAGCGAAAATGAAAAAGAATTAAAAGAAGGATTATTAAAAATAATAAAAGATGAAGGAAAAAAATATGGTATAAAAATAAAAAATGATCACTATAAATATGCATTTGATGATTTAATAATAGAATTATCCAAAAAAGGAAAAGTGGTAATATTAGTAGACGAATATGAAAAACCTATATTGGATAATATAAATAACAAAGAAATGGCAGAAAAATATAGAAATGTGTTAAGAAATTTTTATGTAACAATAAAATCAAAGGATGAATATATAAAATTCGTATTCATAACAGGAATTACGAAATTCACAAAAACAGGAGTATTTTCTGCATTAAATAATTTAAATGATATATCTCTTGATACAGACTATTCGCAAATGCTTGGATATACCCAAGAAGAAATAGAATATTACTTTGTTGAATATATAGAACAAACAGCAAAAAAGTTTAATATAACAACAGAAGAATTATTAAAAGAAATGAAAAAATACTATAATGGATTTTCCTTTGATGGAGAACATTATGTATATAATCCATTTTCAATATTAAAATTCTTTCAAAAAAAAGAATTTCAAAATTACTGGTTTGAAAGCGGATCGCCAAGCTTTTTGTATGAATATATAAAAGGAAAAAAGATAGAATATGAAGACCTTGTAAAACATATAGTAAGTGCAATGGATTTCTCAACAAGGGAAATAGAAGATGCAAATGCAAATATATTCTTTACACAAGCAGGATATTTGACATTTAAAGGAATAGAAAGACTTGGACTTGAAAAGGAATATATATTAGACTATCCAAATCTTGAAGTAAAAAACAGCTTTTCAAGATTAATATTAGAGGCAAATTATGGAATAGAAACATCAAAAATAAAAGAATTAAACAGAACAATAATAAAATCATTATTAAAAAATGACATAAAAGGATTAATAGAAGAAATAAAAAAAATAATAAGTGCAATACCGTATAACTTACACAAAAAAGAAGAAAAGTATTATCACTCATTAATATTTACAATAATAGCATCAGCAGGAATAGATGTAAAAGCAGAAGAATTAACAAACTTAGGGCGAAGTGACCTTGTAATAGATTTTGATGAAAGGATATATCTTTTTGAAATAAAAGTAGATAAAAGTGCAATTGATGCAATAAACCAGATAAAAGAAAAGAAATATTATGAAAAATACATTGGAAAAGAAATATATATAATAGGAATTAACATCAATTCAGAAAAAAGAAATATTGATGATTATATTATTGAAAAAATATAACTCCAGCTTTTGCTGGAGTTTTTTACTAATATTTTTCCTAATTATAATTGTCAGTATTATGTAAGATATGAATTTAAAATTTTAATTTTTTGCTGCTTATAATTTCTTTCCGCAAAATTTTAGTTATTTTAATATTTGGTTGAATTTTTTTATTTTCAACCATATGTATAATTTCTTTTTTATTCATTTTTTTATTAATGTCCAATTTGGTATTTTTTCCACCATTAAAATCTACTGAATTGGTATAATCAAAATCAAAATATACATTAAATTCTTCTTCATAATAAAATTGTTCAGAATTATAATATTTTATTTTTACAATGAAATATAAATCTTTTTTTGATATTAAATCATACAAATAAGTTTTAAAAATATCTATTACAGTTCTAATATTAATATGAATGTGAGAAAAATACGTATCTTTTGAAATCACATCAATATAATATTTGTTTTCAGTATCTGTATCCGGATAAATTTTATACAGAGCTTTTTCAAATTTTACTTTTTTCTTTTTATATAATTTTAATTTGTTATATATATCATTCCTTTTTTCAAGTTCAACTTCAACATTAAATGCAGGATTATCTGAATAGTTAATTAATTTAAAATTTAAACCTTCTTCTTTAGTGTCTAATTTCAAAAATAATATAGGTTTTAAGCTTTTTTTCATTTGATTATAAGTAATTATTTGATTAATAAGAAATGGTGAAATGGTTATTAGTACAGGAATATAGTTATAAAATAACCTAATATAAGAATAAAACATCCCTTCATATTCAACACTTATGGCATAAAAATAATAGAAAATAAATAATAAATTTAAAGGTAATATCGCCCAGAGAAATATTTTTAATATCCTATTCTTAAACATAAACCCCACCCCCTGCAAATTAATTGGTCTTATATATTAAATTTAATTATTAATTTGTATTTAGCAAATCATCAATGCTCTTTTTTATTGATGATTTATCATTTTTCATGATTATAATTGCCAGTATTTTGATTGTCATGTTGGAATTTTGGCCATGGTGAATCAGCTAATCCTTTACTTGTAGTATAAATTGCGTATAAATACCCATCATTCGATCCAATATATATAGTTCCATCATTTCCAATAGCTGGTGAAGATATAAAGCTATTAGTTCTAATTTTCCATTTTAAAGTTCCATCATGGTTTATTGCATATAAATAATTATCCCAAGATACAACATAAATGACATTATCAATATCAATAGCCGGGGATGAATAAGAAATAAAGCTATTAGTTTTAAAGTTCCATTTTAAAACTCCTAGATCAATATATTTAAATGAATAAATTTCACTTTCGGTTGTTGCTCCTTTATCCTCTTTAGCTACAACTTTCCAATAATATGTGTCATAATCTGAAACATTGACTGTAATGTTATTTTCTGTTATATCTGATTTAATTTTAGTAATTGGTTCAGTGTTTTTATCTAGATATACATAAAAGAATAATTTGTCATTGTCAGGATCATTTGCTGTCCAGATTAATGTAATTGTTTTTCCTATAACAATACTTTTGTTTTTAGGTGTTTTTAAAGAAATAGTTGGTTCTTTTGTTGTTTTGAATGGTATCATAACTTCTGTTTTAGCATTATATTTATCAATTGCTTCTATTTTTATGGTGTATATTGTATCAGGATTTAAATTAGATAATTGATATATTTTTAATGTGCAGTTTTCTTTTATAATCTCATCGTTTAGATAGATGTTATATTTTATATTATCATTTTCATTATCTGTAGCATTCCAGGTTATTATAGGACTTAATTCAATATTTGTTGAATTGTCTTTTGGATATGTTATTTCTATTTGAGGTGGATTATTTTTAATTGTGGTAAAACTCCAAATAGGACATGATGTTTGTCCGCCTTTACCATCAATTGCCACAACTTTTCAATAATAAGTGGTGCTATATTTTAAAATGCCTGGAGTATATTTATTATCAACCTGACCCTGATTTACTAATTCAGGATTTGAAGAATCTCCAAAATATACCTTATATATTATTAACTCTTTATCTGAGTCTGATGAATTCCAGCTTAATACTGTATTTATTTCTATATCTTTTGCTTTGTCTTTTGGTTAGGATTATTTGGAATAACTGGCGGGTTATTTAAATTTGTGCAGCTAACTATTGATATTAACAATATTATAGAAATTATAAATATCCATATGATTTTTTTCATTTTTCCATCCCCCTAAAATTTATAGTTAATAATATATTTATTCCTGCATCAAACATTAAATTTCCCATTCTGCTTCCTATTCTTATTGGCAATTCCATATCTATATAATTTATTTCATATCCTATTCCTGAAATAATGTAATATATTGTATTTAACATATTATATTTATCAGTATAATAACCAATTCCAAAGTTGATATGCATATTTTCAAGATTATATTTTGTGTAAATTTCCATGTTTTGCCTTGATAATGGATATCCTATTAAATTTAATTCAGCACTTATTCCCAATGCCACATTATCCATTAAATAATAGCCTATATTAATTCCTGCCATTGGTTCAAAAAATGAATATGTTCCTTTTAGAGAAACCCATTTTGTTCCTTGAATGGTGTCTGGGATATTTTTTGTTATAAATTTAATTTTATTATTTTTTTGAATGATTTGTATTTTGCTTATTACTTTTTTAATAGTGGATTCTAATCCTTTTATACTTTTGCTTGATCCTGTTGTGATATATATAACACTTGCATTTTCAACACTTATTACTTTTACTGTTAAGTAGTAGCGACTGTTATAATATATTTTTCCAACAACTATATAATCTAAACTCGCCAATTTTCCGAATTCAGAAGTTTTACCTTCATCATCAACTATACCCATTAATTGTAATTTTTTTTCATTTATTATTTTTTCAATATCTTCTCTATCTACAAGCAGGATATTATCTTTTAATGAAAAATATGTGAAAGGATGGAATTTAGTATTTTTAATTGCGATTGTTTTAATACGTCAGATTCAAAACCATATATCCCTACTTTTATAACTTCAGAATATGTCATTATTGATAAAAATATTAAAAATAAGAATATCATTGATATTGTTAGTTAAATCTTCAATTGTTTTTATATCCAAATAATCGGCTTGACCCCCGAAAATTTGACAAAAAATAAGAAAAACTCATTTTTCACAGAAATAACCATATAAAATAAAAAAAGGTAAAAAAAGAAAATAAAAAACAAAAGTCATTTTTGACTTCGTCAAAAAAATTATCATTAAAAAGATAAAAAACGAAATCAGGAGTAAGATACTTTAAAGACCTTTTGCAGCTTTTCTTCGAAAAGCGAAAAAATAAAATAGTATAATAAATAGATATTACTTATAAACAAACTATATAGTTATTTTAAAATATGAATAGCATTAAAAATTATTATAAAAATCAAAATTATTTTTTGCGAAGCAAAAATGATTATAAAAATAAATATAGGAAATATAATAATTATAAACATTATCTATATCGTTAAAAGAAATATATTTAACAAATTCTCTTTGAACATAAACAGCTTTTCAAAGAAAAGCGAGTTTATGGAACATAATTATTAAAATAAAAACCGAATAATTTTTGGCTTTGCCAAAAAGTTATCAGTAATATTAGCTTTGAATTGAGGACCATTATCAGTTCTAATAATTAAATTTTGAGGTATAGCATTTCTAAATTTAATAGCCTGCTTAATAAATAAAATTTTTAATTTTATTTATTAAAGAATAAAATACTAATTAAAAATACCAAATATTTGCGAATGATAATGAGCATGTTAAAATCAATAATACTTAGAATACCAACAAATCCGAAACGTTTGCTTCGCAAAGAAATAAGGAAATAAAAAATATAATTATAAAAAAACATAATAATATTCATTCCATAAATATTAAAAAACAAATTTAATATCAGCTTCCCAATACTGATTAGGGCCAGTAATATTATGATTTTTAGGTCTTTTTTTAGGATGTTTTGAATGACGATGATAATTTCGAGTTAAATTAAGCTCTTTTCTTAATCTATGAATTTTTTTGTGATTAATAATAATACCGTATTTTTGTTTAAATACAACAGAAAGTTTTTTCTTGATTTTTAATCAAGAAAAAAATATTAAGAATTAAAATAAAAAATCCTAAAACCTGCGGAGCATGTTAGGATCATCAATCGATAACAAATCAACAAGTAGTTTTTTAATATGCACATCATAAATCTTTTCGCCTTTAGTATTCAAAGAATAACCTTTAAAACATTTATTTTTCCTACTATAACGATTAACAGTAAAAAACAATCTTGATTTAAAATAGAAAGTGCTACGTTTAATCTTATAATGATTAAGCATATAATTTAAAGAAACACCATAAGTTTTTCAGTTTGTTTTCAAACTAAAAAATCATAAAGATATATTTAAAAGATATATATATTAAAACAAATAAAAAAAACAAAATATCATGATGCAAAGCATCATGTAATAATCAACAAATCACCAATAAAAGTTACTTTCTTTTCTGTTGTTGTTGTTTTTTCAAAAAATTAATTTCATCCTCTTGCATTTTAATAAGAAGTTCTTTTTCAAGAAGAAGACAATCATAACGATTGTTCATAATATTTAAGTTTTTTCTCTAAAACAACAGAATCATTAGTATTATTTGAATTAGACTTAATAATACCAAAGCATTTTGCTTCGCAAAACCAAATAAGAAAAATAAACATAAAAATATATATATAAATTTATAAAATAAAAAATCATACAGCTTGCGCAGCATGATTTAGAAATATCGGAAATCATAGAACTAGGACGACCTTTTTTAAAATGAAACACGTTATCATCATAATTAGAATCTTTATATTTTTTAACCCATTTTTATCGAAGATAAAAAATATTTTATATAATTAAAATTTTTACCTATTTCTATTTTGCGAAGCAAAATATGTTAGAGTTAATGAATCATCAGAAAGATATTCTTTAACTGCTTACAGCAGTTAATAGGATTAAATGATTTTATAATAAAGAAACATAAATCTTTTCAGCTTTGCTGAAAAAGCCAAACTTAAATTCAGGTTCATAATTAGTACGTTTTCTCATTAAAAAACACCCCTTTCTTTTTTTCAATTTTATGATATCACTTTCTTATTTTTTATCCAAATCTTGTAAGGGGTGAATACGCAATGCCAAGGAAAAGGAAAGAAGAAAATGAAAAAATTATATTTTTATAATGATATGGGATATGCTGTTTATGATGAATTAATAGATGCATTAATGATTAAAATTGAATTCATTGAAAAAATATCTTTAGAAGAATTGGAGATATTAAAAGCAAATATTGATAAATACAAAATATGGATAGATTTTAAAGGTATATTTAACCATTATGAAGTAAAAAAAATACTTGATGTATTTAAAGATCTTAACGTAGTAGCAATAGAACAACCATTACCTGTTGGAAGTGAATCCGCAGTAAAAGACCTTTTAACGAAATATACTGTTTTGTTGGATGAATCCTTTAAAACGCTTCAGGATATAATAAGATTAAAAGATATTTCTACAGGATTGGTATTTGAAATCACAAAATTTTGGTGATTATTAAAAACTTCTGAGTATTTAAAAGTTGCTGAAAGTTTTGGTTTGGAAACAATGATTTCATCAAGAATAGACATCCAACAAAGGTGAAATAATAAAAATGCCGGAAATTCCGGCATTTTTATTAATATTGATACATGTTAATAAATTCAACGAGTATTTCTTTCTCCTGAAATATTTCTTGGAGATATTTTTATTAATCTTTTTTCATGCCGGGTAATTTTTCAAAATATATAAAAATAGAAACTATATTCATAGCCATAACCACGGGCAGGGCCCCCCATAAAAAGAAGAAATTATTTATAACAAATAAAATAATAAGTTGTTTAGTTATTATTTTATTATTAATGTTATAGTTTTCCTGTAAATTAAACATCACAAATAAAATGGAACTAAAAATTAAAATATATCCTATAAGATCTTTTGTTGAAACTGGATAATCACTAAATTTTTTAATTATTACGGTTAATAATATTAAAGGGCTTATACTTTTAATAACTTTAAATAATATTTTTTTATTCATTATCATTTACCCCACGAAGCTATATCAGAAGTTATTGCTCCTTCGATTGCTCCAAGAACTATTCCTCCAGCCAACCCTGATAACGTAATTGGATTAGAACTAACGGCTGCCAATCCAAGATATCCTATTGCCCCGCCAATTCCTCCCCACTTTGCTGCTTCTTTAGTTTCTTTCCATCCTTCAATGCCTTTTTGGTTAAATTCTTCAATTTTTTGAGCTTTCCTTTGTTGAAATTTTTCCCATGCTTCTGAACCTGTAACGTATCTTCCTTGATTAACATGTCCATACCCACTAACATTCCCTTCATAAATAGCATCCATTCTAATGCCCATAAAGCCACCTCCTGTGAAAAGTTTACTTTAGTGGAATTTGTTTCATTAATTCATTTGCACATATTAATTTATTTTTTATTTTGATAATTTTATTGTTTAATATTGGTAATGGTACTTCTACATTATTATTAGTTTTTACTGTATAGAAACTAATATCTTTTATAAGTTTATTTGATAAAGTTGAAATCGGAATCTTTTTCAATGTATTAAATTTATTATCTTTTTGTATAAGAATGAAATTAGAAATATATGTAGCATCAATCAAATACATACAAAAACCCCTTTTTAAATTAAAATTATACTAAATCTTCATTTTAAAATTTTATTCATAAGTATTATATAAAAAAAAAAAGAAAACTCAATACAAATAAAAAAATTCACAGTATATTTTCAATAATTAAGTTGATAATTAATATATCAGGTGATCAAATAATTTTGAAGTAAAAAACCTTTTTTTAAATAATGAAGAGGATGTAGAAAGTGGAAAAACAACATTTTTAAGAGATATAGTTGAAAAAATAAAAGATAAATATTTACCTATTTTTATTTCTTTTGAAGAATATGATGGCTTAGAAGATGCGATTTGCTCCCCCGAAAATTTGACAAAAATATATAAAAACAAAATAAAAACACTGGAAAATATAAATATTACAATAAACAAAGGAGAAAAAGTAACGATATTTGGACCAAACGGAGCAGGAAAAACGACGTTAATAAAAACAATAGGAATGTTTATAATACCAAATAGAGGAAAAATAAAAATAAAAGGATATGACATACAAAAAGATGATTATGTTATTGAAATTAAACAAAAAAATAAAAATAAAAATATATCAGTTGATATAATAATTATGTGAAAATTTTTAATTTTAGAAAATAAAAAACTATTATAATTTTACTTAAATTTTACATGGTATAGTTGACTTCTTTTTTTTTTTTTGCTAAAATTATTGTAATTTGAATAAGTGAAAATAATATCTTTTAATTGTACCGTAACATAATATAAAAATTATACATTTATTGAGTTTTATCTTGAATTATTGAGTTATAAAATTCACAATTATACTTTTAATGTAAACGTAAAGAAGATGTCTGTTTCATACAAATGTCATATATAAATCAAGATAAATTTGTTTGATTTTATTCTTCATCAACAAACTCAATTAATCCTCAATTTCAACAAGAAATTTAGAAATAAAATTTCTGATTAACAACAAGTTTGTCGTAATTATTATATCAAAAATTATTAAAATTTTTGATTTTTCAGCCGGCTGTTAGCAGTCTTCTTTATTCTGGTGCCAGAGAAAAATCATTGGTATATATTTATTTCCTATAAAACTATATCATAAAGGTATTTTTTATGTTTAAAACAGCATTAACCTTAGTGGGGGTGTAATAATGGAATGGATAATGAAACCCATAGATGAAGGTGATGAATTAGATTGCTTTTGTTTATTAGTTATTTGTTATACAAATTGTCCATGCAATAATCCTTCACATAGTTGTAGCTGGATTTATTCATGCCGCTTTTCACCGCCTATTTGCGACTCTAATCTTTGTAGAGCAGTAGATCAGGGAATTTAGGAGGTGTTAATTATGTTGTGGATTATAAAACCTATTAATGATGATGAAAATACGATTGAAGGATGCGGAATTGATTGGTGTGGAAATTGGTGTTTTATTCAAAATTGCACAACACAAGATTGTTCAAGTCATATATGCATAATATATTTACATTAAATAATTTTTGTATATTTTAAAGGGTGAGATATATGGGTATGAAATTTGGAAAATATTTAACTTTTTTTGTTATAGAAAATAAAATATATGCATATAATGCATTAAATAATGGATTATGTGAATTAAAAAACGAATCATATGAAATGTTAATAAAAAAAGATTTCAAGAGTTTGGAGAAATTATATCCTGATGTTTTTTATGAATTAAAAAAGGCTTTATACATAGTTCCTGAAGATTTCGATGAAAATAGTTATGTTAAACTAAAAAATTGGGAGGCAAAATTTTTACAAAATACCTTATCGTTAACAATTGCTCCTACATTAGATTGTAATTTTAAATGTTTTTATTGTTATCAGCAAGAATATAAGCAAGAATCATACATGAATAAGTCAACGGTTGATAAAGTTTTTGATTTTATTGACAAAAGAATTACACCTAATATTCAATTTTTGTATATTAATTGGTATGGAGGAGAGCCACTTCTTAGTATTGAAATAATAGAATATTTATCAAAAAAAATAAAAAAACTATTAGATAATAAAAAAATAAAATTTAAATCTTCAATAATAACGAATGGCTATCTTTTGGATGAAAAATATGCAAAAATATTATCCGAAAACTGCAATGTAGAAACGGTTCAGATTACTTTAGATGGGCCTAAAGAGATTCATGATATAAGACGACCTCATAAAAATGGAAAATCTTATGATATTATTATAAGTAATTTAAAAAACATTTCTCAATACTTTGAAAGAATATTAATTAGAATTAATATGGATAAAACTAATGAAGAGAAAATTCCAGCTTTATTAGAAGAATTAAAAAAATTAAAGTTAAATATTTTTCCTTACATAGCACCAGTTTCATTGGACAACATTCATCACAATAACTTTGCTAAAACGTGTTTTCATATAGAAGAATTTGCTTTAAAATATTTAAAGATAAAAGAAAAAGATGAATATTCTTATTTAACTAATTATCCAGTTTTAACTTTTGGAAGTTGTGGCGCTGTAAGGAAAAATTCATTTGTTATAGATCCAAATGGAACTATATATAAATGCTGGAATGAAGTTGGACAAAAAGAAAAAAGTATTGGAACAGTAAGTGAAGGTATAACAAATTATTCGCGCTATATTAAATGGATGGCTTTTGATCCGTTGGATATAAAAGAATGTAGCGAATGTAGTATTTTGCCGTTATGTAATGGCGGATGTCCATATAGAATACTATTTCCAGAAGATGTGGATATTTTCGAAAAAAGATGTAGTGAGTATAAATGGACATTAAAAAACGAGCTTTCATTATGGATTAAAAATAATGTTTTAAATAATAGAAAGTTTGAAGTTAAAGTAAATTCAAAATAACAAATGAAAGAAAGATTCAAATTCACCTTTATCTACTTTATATGATTAGTAGATAAAGGTGTTTTTAAAAATCTAATTTTTGATAACTAATTTATTTTGAAAATATAAAAAAATATAATGAGGAGGCTAATTGAAAATATTTCTTTGAAGAGGTGAAAATATGGATGTAGTTGTTATGGAGGATATTCTATTTTATTTTAATAATGGACCAAAAATTGTTGAAAATTTTTCTATGAGAATAAGCAAAGGAGAATTTGTTTATATAAAAGGTTCAAATGGTTCCGGGAAAAGTACAATTTTGAAATTGCTTGGAGGAATAATAAAACCCAAAAATGGAAAAATAAAAGTTTTAGGAAAAGAACCATATAAGGAGTCCGAAGTTTTGAAAAGTGTAGGGATGGTAGTTGATGGTATGGGGCTATATAAAGAATTGAGTTTGAAAGAAAACATAATGTATTTTGCAAAAGAAAAAGGTCTTACATATGAACATGCAAAAAAAGAAATAGAAAAATACGAAAAATTCTGGGATATAGATTTTGATAGAAAATACAAAAAATCCTCTCATGGAATGAGAAAAATAGCAAAACTGACATTTTCATTGATAAATGAGCCAGAACTTCTGATATGGGATGAGCCAGAGCTTGCCCTTGACCAGAAAAGAATCGATACATTGTTAGAAATCCTTAAAAGTTATAAAGAAAAAGGAAAGACATGTATAATTGCCGGAACAAATCCTGAAATTTATAAAAACCTCGTGGATTTAATAATAGAAAAAGAGGTGATTTTATGAAAATTTTATTCAAATATAAACACTGGATAATTATTCAATCAATATATGTTATTGTAGGTGTATTAACTGTCTTTATTTTAAAAGCAAGCGGAAAAATAGTTGAAGGCCAGATAGCCAGTGGGTTAGCAATAAGTATGCATTTTATATCTAATACTCAGGAATTATTGATTCCAATATTAATGTTGATGTTAGCAGATTTAGCTTTTAATATAGAATATGTAGAAGGAACATTTTTAACACATTTGTTGTGTGGTAAAAGCAGAATAAGATGGATGTTAAATAGATTATGCAATTTTTATCTTTTTATAACTTTACAATTTTTTATAGCGTTTGTTTTAATAACAGTTGGTGCAGGAATAATAATGGGTTCATTCACATTGGGAGCAATGGAAGTTAATGCAAACATTGGAATAATAGAAATAATCTCCCCAATAATTATAAATATTCTAAAAACATTGGTATTCACATCCTTTGCAATATTGGTGACCACATTTTTACCTGGAAAGCTAATGATAGGAAGCATTATATCAGTTGGGATAATATTTGTTACAATAAAAATAACAAATATTTTAATGATATTATTTCAGGAAAATAAAATATTAAAAATCATCGTAGATATGATCTGGCTAACAGAATCGAAAGAAGCGTTTATTTATGGGATAATATGGATTGTATTGTTTACATATTTATCAATAAGACGTGTGGATAAGATTGTTATAACCAATCAAGGAAGTTAGTTAAAAGCAATACTTTGGAAAAATTTAAAATAATAGGTGAAATCATGAAAAGAATAAAAAAATTCATGAACTACATAATAAGAGATATATTAATATGGAAAAGCTATAAAACCCAGGCAGTGCTGGGGATACTCAGTGGATTCTTAGGATTATTACAATTTGGATTCATGGGAAGGTTTATAGCTCAGGGGAACTACTTTCCAATGATAGAGCAATACGGAGGAAATATCTTAGCGTATTTCATATCAGGAAGTGTATTCATGAGTTATACAACACTGTCCCTAACAACATTTAAAAGTGTAATAAGGCAGGAGCAGATAATGGGAACAATAGAGTACCTGCTTCTGTCAGAAACGCCATTATGGGAAGTATTTATATACACAATATTTTCAAGATTAATATTTACAATAATAAACACAGGAATAGTGTTTATATTTTTAATATATACATTTGATGTAGAAATAAAAATGAACATAATATCATCAATAATATTATTGGTAATAACAATGATAAGTTTAAGTGGAATAGGAATATTAAGTGCGGGATTTATAATGCTAACTAAAAAAGGAGATCCAATAAGCTGGGTATATT
>NZ_AZAY01000027.1 GCF_001021165.1 Marinitoga sp. 1197 | reverse complement strand
TTAAATTATTAAGTGCAGAAAATACTCCTGTTTTTGTGAATTTTGTAATGCCCGTTATGAATACAAATTTTATGTATTCATCTTTTGTTTTTACTTTTTTATAGAATTCTCTTAAAAATGCTCTAAATTCTTCTGCTTTTTCTTTATTGTTTATATGTTCTAATATTGGTGATTCATATTCGTCTATGAGTATTACTGTTTTTTCTTTGTATTTTTTACTTAATTCTTCTATTAAATTTCCAAATTTTGTTGGCACATCATCTATATCTGGTATTATATTATATTCTTTATACAATTTATCCAGAGTGTTATTTAATGATTTTTCAAATTTTTCAATATTATTCATTGTATTATCTGACATATCGAGTTTTATTACAGGATATTCCTTGAATTCCCATTTGTCATATATGTATGTTCCCTTAAATAATTCTTTTTCTCCTTTGAATAGATAATATAATGTTGATATTGTTAAACTTTTTCCAAATCTTCTTGGTCTTGAGAGAAAATAGAACTTTCCACTGTTTATTAGATCATATATATACTTTGTTTTATCTACGTATATATAATCTTCTTCTATTATTTCTTTATAATCCTGCACTCCTATTGGTAATTTTTTCATTTTCATCATCTCCACACTTGTTTTTTCTTAGTATTATTATAGCATATAATGTATTCTACGAAAATTTAATTAACGAGATTTAAGATATTTGTATATACGTTTTATTATTCAAGCGATAAATACAAGAGAAACTTTGCTTTGTTATTTTATTAAATATTTAATTGTATTAATAGCAAGTTGTGCATCATCTCCCCATTGCCAGCCATTGTGGAGCAAGTCACCGGTATCTCCAGTTCCATCATCAAATGGAGAGCTATCTCCAATTGCAACTACTTTTCCTTTTCCATATGTAGTAACAACCATATATGGTTTGTTTTCAGAATTAGCAATTAACACTTTCACTTTGTCATTTAATACTTCTATTGATGAGCCATTCCATACACCTATTTTTTTTATTCCTTTGGTTATTTCATGATTATAAACATAAGCTAATGGTGCTTCTTCTAAATCATCTCCAGCAAATTTAAACCCAAATTTTTCAACGAATGTGTTGAAAATTTTTGGCGAATCCCAACCATTTCCATTTCTATCTGAATTTCCATGATCGGATATTATAAATAATGATCCGCCATTTTTTACAAATTTCAGTATAGCTGATACCTCAAAATCTTTGAAAGGTTTGTTTGGTTCTGGAATTATCAGAATTTTATACATATTTAAAATATCTTCATTGAAATCTTCCTTTATTTCTTCAACCTTCAAACCAAGATTTTTTGCTGCATCTGCAAAATCTGAATATCCACCATTGATTACCCAATCTGCATTTCCTGCTGTTTGACCATGGTTGTTGTCAAATAATACTCTATTTGCATATGAATCTTTTTCTAAATTCAACTTTATAATTTTCATTCCCATTTTGTTATTATTTTTATCTGAAATTGATCTTAAAACTAATTTTGAAGCATTATTTAATGAATTTAACTTTAATTTTAGAATTTTATTATCCATACTCAATTCATATTCTAAAATATTTGATTTTAAAACTCTAACTGTTTTGTTTAAGATAATGCTATTTTCAAAAATTGGTTCGTTAAATTCAACATAAATATAATTATCTCTAATTGCATATGTTTTTACTTCAGGTGGAAATACATCATCAACATATATATCATTCATATTTCTTGGCCAGAGTTCATAATACGACATGTATTGTCCTAATACTCCAACGGCTTCCATGTTTATTCCAACCTTAAAAAATGATGGATTTATTCCAGTATTTTCTCTAATAAATACCATACCTTTACCACTACCATCATCAATATATATTTTTCTCATATCGAATTTATCAATTTCAACAATTTTTCCTTTAACCTTTAAAAACATTCCTTCATAATTTTCATTATTAATATCAACGGTTTTTATTTTAATTGGTTCTGGTAAAGGATTATTTTTTGATATTATTTTATAATAGTGTGAAGAATTATCTTTTTCTAAAACAAGTTCTTTATTGTTTTTGTGTGTCCATAAATAACCTTTTGCTTCTACAAGATCGCCTCTTTCTACGTTTTCAAACTGTCCTCCTCTAAAATAAAGATTAATTCCACCTGTTTTATCCTGTAAGAAAATGATGTTGACATCAAAAGGACCAGGCTCAACGGTTACTATTCCCCTAACTGTTACAGTTTGCAAGTCTTTTAATTCCCGAACTTTTGAAATTTCTGATATAGTTGCAAAACTTAAAGTAGTTAAGATAATAATAATAAGTGTTATGATTTTTTTCATTTTTATCCTCCTTTTTTAGCGTCCAATTTTTAATATTATTTAACATGGGATTATATCATATTTTTTCAATATTTTTTAAAAGTTCTAATAGTTTAGAAGATTTTTTATCAATAATATTCCAGAGTTCTTTAACATCTTTTTCGTATTTTTTCAGTATATTTAAAACTTCAGGGTTAAAGTGCAGAGGGTTAGTTCTATTATCTCCATTTAATATTATATTTATAGCTTCTTCATGAGAAAATGCACGTTTATAAGGTCTTTCTGAACGTAGAGCATCATAAACATCAACAACAGAAACAATTGCTGCACATATTGGAATTTTATCACCTTTTAGTCCATATGGATAACCTTCACCGTTATATTTTTCATGATGATAAAGTGCAATGTTCTTTGCTATTTTGAATTTTGGAGAATCTCCAATTAAAACACCACCATATATTGTATGTTTTTCCATAACTTTCCATTCTTCTTCTGTTAATGGACCTTTTTTCAATAATATTTCTTTTGGTATCATTATCTTTCCTATATCATGTAAAGGAGCATAATATCTTATTTTCTCAACATAATCATTATTTAAACCAAGTTTTTCTGCAATAAAAGCGGATAATTCTCCAACCCTATTTACATGATTACCTGTTGTTTCATCATAACCTTCTGCGATGATGGATAATTGTGTACTAAAATTAAGATAAGCATCTTCTAATTCATTGTTAATCTTTTCAATTTCTTTGTAAGAAGATTCTAATTCTTCGTTCATAGCATTAATTTCTTCAAATGATGTCATAATATCTTCAGCCATTTTTTGGTATTCAGTCATCAACTCATTAATTTCTTTAATTTCACACTTTTCCATAATTTTATCAAATTCAAGATAACGTATTTTCTGAAAATTTTTCATATTATCAAGCATTATTTCAAATGGTTTTGATATCTGTTTTGATACTTTATGTGCTTTTTTAACTATTGCTATAATAACTATACTTAACAATATAAAAAATAAAGTAATACTTATTATTATTGAACTTCGATATTTGTTAAAATCTAATTTTAATATTATACCAATAGGCATGAATAATGTTTTTTCATCTTCATATTTCCATACATAGTAAAATTTTACTTTTTCATTATTTTTTATAACGATATCTTTTTCAGTAGAAAATACTTTTTCTAAATACTTTTTATCTTCATCTGTTAAATTAGAAAAGTTTTGTGACAATCCTTCAAATTCGTGTGTACATATATTGATATCTGAAATAAAGTCATATTCATTTTTTAAATTTGCTAAATTATTTATTGTGTTTTTTATTCTATCAATAGATAGAATGGAACTTAAAACATAAAAATTCTCATCTGTTTTTATATATATATTTCTTAGTAATTTGTCAGATTTTAAATCTAATTCTATTAGATAATTATATTTTTGAAGATTAATCAGTTTATTCTTTAATTTTATATCTATAGACTCAATATTTACTTTTTTTATGACATTATTTTCTCTATTTGATTTGTATGATGTTGAAACAAATTTTTCTATTGATTCATTTATATTCTGTGATGTTTTGATTTCATTCATTAATGTATCTAATTTTTCATAAAAAACAGAATCAAAATCATATAGTGTATTATATAATGAATTAAATGCAAATCTTATTAGACTTTCTGTATTATTTCTTAGTGATTTTTCTACTTTTAATAAATTTATATAGCTAAATATGCTGATTAAAATTAATACTAAAACAATACTTGTTATAACTATTGTCATTATACTTTTTGATATTAACTGATATAAAGATAATTTTTCTTTTTTCATTTTTAACCTCCAATTATCGTTGATTACTTTATAAATCCATTTAATCTTCCGTTTATATCTGAATATAATATTATTCCTGAAATATCATTTGTTTTTTTCTGATATCCTACTGATATTAAAGCTTTATTATCAAACAATATTGTTTTTAAAATTCTTTCATCAAAAGTTTCACCATAATAATTTTCTTTTATAATAACACCATCATCTTTATTTAATAGTAATATAAATCCATCAAAGTCATTATTTTTTTCTAATGTATATCCTGATATAATAATTTTTTTATTTATGATATTTGCAGATAATCCTCTTGCAGATTTTTTTAAAAGATAATCTTTTCTCCATATTTCGTTGAAATCTTTATCTGTTTTAATTATTAATACTTTCCATGGAAATCCATCTATTGTTGTACTATAGCCAATAATATAGAAAAATTTATTGTCTTTTAAAATAGTATTACCATATTCATTTAACTGTTCTTTTCCATATTTTGATATTGTGTAATTACCGTAATTTAATTTATTTAATTTAATAATAAAAATATTATTATTATTATTTGCTGTAGAATTGGTATTTCCAAGTAAGTATATATAGTTTTTATCATAATTTATATCTGTTATAATTTCTTCATTGTACCATGTAATTTTAAATTCGTTTAATTTATCAAGATTTTCATTAATTTCAATTAGATATCCCGTTCTTTTATTTTTTTCTATTATGAATCCTGTAACATAAATATTTTCGAAATCATCTTTTATAATTTTTATAAATTCACCTTTATTATTGAATACTTTTGATTTTATTAATATTCCTAAGTTATTTACTATATAAATCACAGGTTTGTAATCCTGTGTTCCTACTATGTAAAATTTATTATTTATGTATTCTACTGTATTTATTTTTGCATTAGATGATATGTTTATTTCTTTCTGGAAAAGTATGTCTCCTTCTTCATTAAGACTTATTATTATTATATTTTGATTTATTCTTTCATTTTGTCCTATAATATAAATTTTTTTATTAACAGTCACAATGTCTTTTAATATTAATGTTTTACCTTCTGTCATTTTTTTAAACCATGTTTCAACTGTTATATTTTCTTCTATATCTTTACTGCTTATTTTGAAAATATCTTTTTCAAGATTATTGGTGTTCTTTGTTTTTACAGGAATCAAAGCTTTTTTAGTTGATGAATATATATATATAATGTCCATTGAAAAAAGAATTACTATTATTATTAAAATAAACAACAAAATTTTTTTCATATTTTTTCTCCTTTATATATTATTTATATTGGTGCAGGTGCTATGATAGTGTTGTTAGTTAATAACAGTGTATACATGTTTATAATAGAGTATTTTAATGTGTTGAAAGTTTTGAAAATAATTAAATGTAACTTTTATTATTTTGGTTCAAAGTACATAATACGAATATATGTTCTATATTTTTAGTTGATAATATTTAAATTGTTCATAAGTAAATAACTTTTAACGTTGATTGTTAATATTCCTGTTGTAATTTATCAACCATAAAAATATATATGTTGAAAGTTTTAACAACAATTATAATAGTTATAAACATTTTTGGTTGTTAACTTCTGAAATTAGTATTATTAGAAAATTTAATAGGATAACAAAAGTTCATAACTATAAACAAATACATTACAATTATAACATACTGCGTTGAAAATAAAAAAAACAGAATAAAAACTTTTATGAATACATATATCGTTACATGATGATTAAACTTTGATTTAAAAAGAGTTTTAGAAACAATAATTATCATATATTTAATATGTGAGTAAAAAATATACATCATAATTTAATCTTTATAGTTTAAAGTTGACTGTAAAGATTAAGAATAGATAATATCAGGAGGTTGAGACGGTTGAAAAACACATTGAAATATATTCTCGCATTACCATTTTTACAGGTATTTGTTCAGGTGGGAATAGCGTCATCTTTTCCACAATTAACTGAAATTTTTGGTTCAACATTGTTAGCAAGTACATATATAGGAATAACTCCTTTAATATCCATTATTTTTGGTTCTTTTTGGGGAAAGATATTAGAGAGAAAAGGTGAAAGTAAAACATTTTTATATTCAATGGCATTATGGACTACAGCATTATATTTATCTGGATTATCTTTAAAATTACCAGTATTGGCAATAATATTTCGTGCAATCCAGGGAGTAGCTGATTCTGCACTATTTTCTAATGCATTAACAATAATAACAAAATCAAATTTTTCTGCAAAAGAACAGTCAAAATATTTTGGTTTAGTTGAATTTTTGGCAAGTTTCGGAGCAGTTATGGGTCCTCTTGTAATAGGTACGGGTTTTATTTATATGTCACATTATATTTTGATGACAGTTGGTGTAATATTATTTATAGCTACGTTGTTTGTTTATAAACAGTTGCCTGTTATAGATATTCATCCTGAAAAAGTAAAAAAACAGGTAGCAAAATTTTCGCCAAGAATATTTTTAGCTGCTTTTTTTGGTATTTTAACATTAGCAGTTATAGTTGGATTTCAGGCTACAATGCCATTTTTTATAGAAAAGTATATTAATAATCCAATATTTGGAAAAATATATATATCAATATTTGCATTATCTTTAATGTTAGGAAATTTATTTAAACATAAAATAAGTGGAGTGAGAATCTGGATACCTCTTGCTACATTTTCAACTTTAATATTTGCGATGTTTGCTAATTCAATATCGATGTTTTTATTCCTATTTTTGATAATTATATCAGGATTATTCCTTGGTCTATCTTTAACAATGAGTAGTGAATATGCGTCATATCTATCTGTTGGTTTTGAAGAAAAAGGAATGGCAGTATTTTCAGCTTTTAGGATAAGTGGAAACTTTTTTGGGCCATATCTGTCTATTTTTTATTCAATGGGTGGTATGAATTTCTTTATATTAATATTATCTATGATTAGTTTAGTATCAACGGCATTCTTATTTAATTATAAAAAAAATTTTGATGAAGTAAAAGAAATATAAATTAATAAAAAACCCCTTAGTGGGGTTTTTTGTATATAATAACTGTATTTTTAATTTTTTTAGCTTTATACATTGCCATATCAGCATATTTTATTAATGTATCTATATTTTCAGAGTGTTCAGGAAATAATGAAACACCAATACTTAATGAAATAGAAAAAGAACATTTATTTGTACTAAATTTCCTGTATATTTTTTCTGACATTTTTTTTGTTATTGTATGTATATCTTTTAATTCTTTATATTGGACTAATACAACAAATTCATCTCCACCAAATCTTGAAATAAGATCAGAATTCCTTAAAGAATTTCTTAGAATATTTGAAAATTCTATTAAAATTTCATCTCCTTTATCATGTCCAAAATTGTCGTTCACTTTTTTAAAATTATCAATATCAATAAACATTAAAGCATATTTTAAATTATTTCTTTTTGCAATTGCAAGTATGTTTTTAACATTTTCAAAGAATAGAGTTCTATTAGGCAGTTCCGTTAATATATCATGAGTAGCCAGATGTTTAAGTTTTTTCTCAAGATTATTTCTTTCGGTATAATCTTCCATAATAATTATACCTCCAATAATATAATTATCTTTTTTTAAAGGGGCAAATTTAGCCCGTAAAATGATTTTTTTTCCAGAAATGTAAGATGTATATTCTCCTTCATAATAAGAAATTTTATCTTTTAAAACATTAAAAATATTATCTTTTATAATTTTATTTGATAGTGTGGATAAATCAAATTCAATAATATCATTTTTTTTCAAATTTAAGACATTTAACGAACTTGGATTTGCCATAATTACTTTTAAATTAGTATTAAAAATTATTATTCCAACAGGAGAGTTTTCAAATATTGTTTGAAATAAACTCAGATTTTTACCAAGTTCATCTTTAACCTTTATTAGTTTATAATAATTAATAATAATAAATATAGCCATAATAATACTAAAAAATAGCGTAAAAGTATCAATAAATAAAAAAGTTATTTTTTCCTTTAAAATAGAAGATATATTTGAATCCAGACTTGATAGTTCATAATTTATTATGTTTTGAAAATAATTTACAAGCATGCTTAGATTTTTAAAAACATCTTTTGAATTTAATTCATATAGTTTTGGAGATTTTTTCTCAAAAAGTTCATAATAATTCCATAAATTTTTATAACCTTCAAAGGTATAAAATTTATTTAATTTTTCATATGTGTCTTTTGTAAATGATAAACCCTTAAATTTCGGAAATTCATTAAGTGAATAAAAACTTCTATCAAGTAAATAATATTCTTTTTCACTTATTTTCATTTTTTTATATATAATAGCGGAAAATATACCTCGAAATTCACCAGAATATTCCTTAATCCTTTCGAGAAAGTATATGGAAGACAACCATTTTCCTGTTTCTGAAACAGTTTTTTGCTTTATGGAATAATTATAAAAATCAAGGAGATCATTTATTATTGTTGTGTAATTTATAAAAATATCTATATTATTATCTTTTCCTATATTTTTTCGCAATAAATTGAGTTTTTTTTCAATATCCTCCAATTTTTTATAATAAAAATCTTCGAGGTTTAAATTTTTAATATTTTCAAGATATTTATTAAATAGATTTCTTTCTTTTACCAATTCATCGTAAACGCTTTTTTCACCATTTACATACATATTAACAAGTCCTCTTTCATTCTGAAGATGAAAGACAGCTGAAGATATATTTTTTATTAGAGATATTGAGTTTTTCATATTATTGAGCAATTTTTTATCATTATTCATCTGAAATAATGAGTTTACGGAAATAATTAGTAATCCAAGTATAAGTAATAACACAATGATAAGATTAAAAGTTTTTGTTTTCATATAAATCACCACATAATAATTTTTATAATATATTTAAGATTTATTTTTCAATTAATTCTGCAATTTTATAAACAGTGTATTTTACAGCAGGGGTTCTGTATGGAATTGTTGTTGAATCTAATTTAACAAGCCAATCATTTGTTTTTTTATATATTGATATATAATATTGTTGCATGAAGTCATCATCAGTAGAAACAACCCTGAGTAAGAATCTATCATTTAATAAATCCTCATATACAGAGCTTACTGTAAAGGTTATGTTGTTATCTTTGAATGTTTTATCTTTTAAACTTTTTAATTTTTCTATATCAATATCCTTTATATTTTTATGAGGCAATTCGCTCACTCCCTCCAGAACTCTTTTGATTTTAAAACTTTTTAATTTTTTTGCAATTAATAAATATTTATTTCTCCCTTCATTATCCCATTTTAACTCATATTTTGTTTTTATAGGTCTATTAAAATTTTTGATAATATCCTGCGTTTCAAAAAATTCAGAATTACTGAAATTCTCATAAACTTCTTGAGCATACCAATCTACATCAGTTGCTAATTCTATTGTTCCGCCTTTTTTTAAAACATCAGCAAGAGTATTAATAAACGATGTAATAAAAATTCTTCTTTCTTTATGTCGTTTTTTCGGCCATGGACAGGGAAAATTCACTATTAATTTTGAAATTGAATTAGATGGAAATAATTCTCTTATTAAAAGACGAGCATCTCCCTGAATAACACGAGCATTTTTAATATTATTTTTGTGGAAATTAATTTGTGCTTTGTACAAAGCTGTCAAAGAGGTTTCAAATCCAATAAAGTTAATGTCCGGATTAGATTTTGCAAGTGCAGTCATATATTCTCCACTGCCAAATCCTATTTCAACATATATTTTTCTTTTATTTCCAAATATTTCGTTCCATTTTATAGGATATGTATCATATTGCTGGGGTTTCATAAAATATTTTAACACCCCAATTTTATCATGCATTAAAAATCCTCCTTTTTTTAAGTCTAAATTTAATATTATCATAATAAATAAAAGATATTATTATTTTTCTGTAAAAATAATAATAGTTGATGTAGTAATTAAATTTTTACAATGATATAAAAATATGATATAATATAAAAAAGAAATAATATTAAATTGAAAAAGGGGTGAAAAAATGAAAATAAAAACAAAAATATCTATAATGGTAATTTTAGGTATTATTATTTTTTCGATTATTGGATTTTTTGTTGTTAAAGAAACGAGAGGATTAAAACTTAAATGGGAAGATTATGTAAATACAGTAACTAAGAGGCAGGATCTCCTTTCGGATATTAAAGAACAATTTGGATATGGTGGAGGTATACATTTATTCAAAAATTATGTTTTAAGAGGAAATGAAAAATATGTAACAAGATTTTTTGATCGAGAAGAAAAAGTTATGAAAGATTTTGAAATGTATAAAAATATTCCAGATATTACTCAGGAAGAGATAAAATATCTTAAAATAATTGAAGAAACTTTTAAATTATATGGTGAAAATATAAAATTAGCTGCCGAATTGAAAAAACAGGGTCTAAGCATATCAGAAATAGATAAAAAAATAAAAATAGATGATGGTCCGGCTTTAAATGCCTTTGATGAACTAGAAAAAATCAATACACAATTTACAAAAGTAAAAACAGAGGATTTTGAAAGTTCTATATTATCTCTTGAAATGATAATAATTGGAATATCAATAATAATAATTTTAGCATTGATATTACTCTATATATTTATTTCAAAATTAATGAACCCATTGTATATTGTCAGGAATAAATTGGGTGAATTATCGGAAAATGGTGGAGATTTAGTTTCTAAACTTGAGTATTCTAAGAACGATGAGATAGGTGAAATATCAAAATTCTTTAATATATTTATTGATTCATTCAGACAATCATTAAAGAATTTCTTTAATAGATTTAGAAATAATATAACCCAATTTAATTCAATAAACCTTGAATTAAAGAATTTTGATGATAATTTTGAAAAGGCTCTTAATTCTTTAAAAAATAATATAGAGTCTTTAAATAATATAACAAATTATGTTGAACAACAAAATGCAAGTACTTATGAAATATCAGATAATATTCAAAGTTTAGCCAATACAGCTGTGGAATTAAGTGGAATTGCTCATAATATCAATGAAGTTGCTAATAATGGTAAAGTTGGTCTTGATAGGATTAATAAAACTATGGGAAATATTACTGAAAACATGATACCAATTGTTAATAAAGTAAAGTCAGTAGCTGAAAAAGCTGAAATCATAAATGATGTAGTTGAAACTATAACTAATATTTCTGAACAGACAAATCTATTGGCGTTAAATGCTGCAATAGAAGCTGCAAGAGCAGGCGAAGCAGGAAAGGGTTTTGCTGTTGTTGCTGATGAAATTAGAAAGTTAGCAGAGGAAAGTAGAAAAGCTGCTGAAAGTATAAGAGAAAATCTTGGAGAGGTTATGACTGGTGTAAATGAAACATCAGAAATGGTTATGGATATGTCTGAAAATATAAAAGGTGTTTCTTCTGTTAACGAAGAAACAGCGAATCAATTATATGAACTTATAGATTCTGTTGAAAAAATTTCTAATTATTCAGATAATTTAGCTGCAAGTGCTCAAGAGCAGGGAGCAGCAGTTGAGGAATTAACAGCATCATCACAAAATATTACAGAACTTGTAAATGCTTTAAAAGAAGATATGGAAGAAGTAATCGAAGAGCAGATTTATATAAAAGATAGAAATACAGAGTTGCTAAATACAGTAGAAAAAGAATCATTTGAATTAATAAAAACAGTAGATATATTTTCATCATTTAAGTTATTTACAAAACAGGATTTAATAGAAGAATTAAAAAAAGCAAAAGAGTCACATACAGATTGGGTGAAAAGATTTGAGAAATCAACAAATGAAAATTTAAGATTATTATCAGAAAGTAGTTCTGATAAGTGTGGTTTTGGTATTTTAATAAGGGTTATATCTCAAAATCTTCCAGATGAATTAAAATCAATATGGGGAGATATTTTAAAATTGCACAAAGATTTGCATGAATATGCAAATAGTTTTGAGTATAAAAATAAAGAAAAAAATATCGCTTTGCTTGATGAAGTAAAGGAAACATCACAAAGTTTAAAAACACTTCTTGATAAAGCTATCAATATATTGAATAAATAACCGTGGATTATTTATAAAATTATCTCTTGAATATGTTAATGAAAAAATTGCTTTAAAAAATTTAAATTTGAAAAGGGTGATTTTATCTCTATTATAGGTTTAAATTAAGAATGTTGCATAAATTAAAACAAATTGAGGTGGAATGCCTCAATTTGTTATTTCCAATGAAAAATCAATATAATTTACTTCTGTTGTTAATTTTCCCATTGAAATTATGTCAATATTATCATCAACATATTCAAGATAATTATCTTCACTAATTCCACCAGAAACTTCTATAATTATTTGCGGATATCTTTCTTTTAATTCTCGGGCAAGAATTTTTGCATTTTTTGAATCAAAATTATCGAGCATAATAATGTCTACACCAGATTTTATTGCAAGAAATGCATCATCTTTACTTTCAACTTCTATCTCTATTTTTTTTGTAAAAGATTTATATTTTTTCACAGCACTTATGGCATTTTCCACACCATCATATAATTTTATATGGTTATCCTTTATCATTATACTTTCTGATAAACTCCATCGATGAGTATCGCCACCACCATGTAACACAGCAATTTTTTCAAGGTTTCCCAGTCCTGGAAATACTTTTCTTGTAGCAGCAAGTTTTGTTTTTCCATTAATCTTACTAACTAATTTATTTGTTTTTGTTGCAATAGCGCTCATTAAAGAAAGTATGTTTAACATTGTTCTTTCAACCGTTAAAATATTATAAGCATTCCCACTTATTTTACCTATAATTCCACTTTTAACAAAATTACCATCTTTAAAATAAAACTCTGTTTTTATTTTATATTCTTTTAATAACTTTTCTATTATTTCTATTCCAGATAATATAACATTTGAGTTTTTTAAAATTATAGTTCCTTTTGTTTCTTTTCTTCTTAATTCATATGAAGCAATGTCAAAAAATTGATTATCTCTTTCTATCCATTCTTTTAATAGATTTATTTCATATTCAAACATATAATCACTCCATTATTTTAAACATGTTTAGAATTGGAATTTTTGCCTTTTCTATAATTTCTTGTGGTAAGGTAATTTCATGTTCTTCATTCAATAAAGAAAGATATACATTTTTCAGATTATTTTTCTTCATATTATTACATATTGCTAATTCTTTTAATGGATAGAATTTTTTATTTTTAAATGTTTTTTGCAACTTATGAATCATTCCAATTTCTGTTCCAATTATAAACTCATTGGATCCATCTGTTTCTGGAAATTTCATCATCTGACCTGTACTGCCAATATATTCACATAAATCTCTCACTTCTTTAGGCGACTCTGGATGTATTATTATTTTTGCGTTTGGATACTTTTCTTTTACTATTTTTACATCTTCTGTTGAAAATCTATTATGTACATAACAATATCCCGTTCCACCAGGAATTGGAATAATTTTTTTCCCAGTTTTTTCTGCGACATATGAACCAAGGTTTTTATCTGGACCAAATAATATTGTATCTGCATCTATTTTTTTTACCACATCAACGGCATTGGCTGATGTACATGTGTAATCAGCAAGTGCTTTGCATTCTGCAGTGCTGTTTACATATAATACAACAGGAGCATTTGAAAATCTTTTTTTATATTCTTTTATTATTTCTGGTGTTAGAGAATTTGCCATTGGACATGTGGCTCCTGTTGTTGGAACTAATATCTTTTTTTCTGGGTTTAATATTTTCAATGTTTCTGCCATGAAATCCACACCAAGAAATAGTATTTTATCGTTTTCTATTTCTGTTGCAAGTTTTGCAAGTTGTAATGAATCCCCTGTTATATCTGCTAAATCCTGTAATTCATCAATTTGATAATTATGGGCTAATATTGTATAATCCTTTTTCTTTTTTAACTCTTTTATTTTTTTTATTAAAAAATCTTTTTCAACAACAGTTTCTGTTATCATTTTTATCCTCCTATTTTGAAATTTGAGTGAATGTTTTTCAATAATCCAACTATAGATAATGGTGCCAGATAACTGGTTTTTGGATTTTTTGATGGATAATTTTCAAATTTAAAGGTATAATTTCCAACCTCTGATTTTATTTCTATTGAATGTACATTTCTTTCAATAAAAGGATCTGCTATAATTTTAACTTTTACCTTTTCAAAATTTTTTATTGCCAATGCCAGCGTAACAGCAACATTTATATTTTTAGGAAATCTTTCAATAGCTTCTATTGAATTACCTTCAAAAATTATTTTTTCTTTTGTAATATCAATTCCAAGACTTTTTGGTGTTTTTCGGGTTATTAATGTGATTGTATTTATTTTATTGCTTATAGTTCTTATTAGATCAATTCCACCGATTGCTCCAGATACAACGTAAACATTAATATTTTTGTTATTTAATTTTTTCACAAAATTATATCTAAAAGTTTTATCTGCAAAAGCGCCTGTGCTTAAGACAATTAAATTTTTATTCATATCAAGGAGTTTTAGTCCATAATTCTTTAATGCTTCAACAGAAGCTACTTCTATGATATAATCAACATCAGTAGTTTCTAAGTTTTTAATATCTAAATATTCGATTTCATTATGTATCTCTTTTAGTTTTTCAAATTGTTTGAAATTTTTATCATATACATAAACCTTTTCGAAATCCAATTCATCCAGAATAATTTTTGCAGAATTTCCCGCTCCTAAAAGAAATACTTTCAAAATATCGCCTCCATGTCTTTATTATACTTTATTATAAAGACTGTCTAAAAAGTCTAAAATGAAATGAAGGCTCGAAGATTGCCTTAAAATTATGAATGAAAGCCGTCAAAAAAACAGGACGTTTTTTTGAGTGAAGCTTTTTCATGGATGAAAAATCTGAGCGACGGCTGAGAATGAATAATTTTAAGGATAAGCAATCGAGCTGCCTGAGTGAATTTGACTTTTTGGACACCTTTTACTTTATTATACAACAACTGTAAATTTTTGTCAATAGAAAAAAATTTCGTAATGAATAATAAACAAATATATAAATATGTTATAATATTTATATATTTATAAAAATTAAGGGGAGTGATAAAATTTATAATAAAAAATTACTAACCACATATATATTATATATAATGATATTTTTCACAATAATATTTTCAAAAACTTTACTTGTTCTGGGTGGTGGAGGTGCAGCTGGAGCCTATGAAATTGGAATTTTAAAATATATTATTGAAAATAACATTAAAATAGATGGAATATATGGAGTTTCAGCAGGTGCGTTGAATGGTGCAGGGTTTGTTATGGGAAAATTGGATAAAGTTGAAGAATTATGGAAAAATATAAACGCAGAAAAAGTTTTTGATCTTGATATAAAAGATCATAGTAAAAAGTTAAAGCCTTTTATTTTTGACCCTTCACCTCTTTATACTTTTTTAAATACGATAATATCTGAAGAATTAATATTGAATTCAAGATATGATTATGGGATACTAGCATTTAATATAACAGATTTTAAACCTGTTTTTGTCAGAAAGAATGAAATGAAAGGAAGAATGGTAGATTATATATTCGCTAGTGCAAGTTATCCGTTATTTGGAGCAATTGAAATAGAAGGAAAGAAATATACAGATGGTGGAGTATTTTCAAATGTATATCCGGCATTGTTGGCAGAGAAATATGGATATGATAAAATAATAGGCGTATTTCCAGTAATAGATAACCCAACAGATTGGTTATTAATTACATTTTTATTAACAAAGAAAAATGTAATCATAATAAGACCTTCAGATTCAGTTCCATTTCCTTTGAATTTTTCAGGTGAGTATTCCAAAAAATTAATAGATTTGGGTTATAAAGATTCCGAAAATAAATTAAAGAGATGGAAATGATTATTTCCATCTCTTTTTAATATCTTCCACTAATTTTTGTGCTGTAGGTGTAGTCGCAATTCCACCATTTCCCGTTTCTCTTAAATCTTCATGCATCATTTTTCCAACCCTATACATTGCATCTACAACTTCATCAAATGGTATGACACTTTCTATCCCAGCTAATGCCATTTCAGCTGTAGTAATTGCTACGTTAGCTGCTGATGCATTTCTTTTTACACACGGAATTTCAACAAACCCACCTACAGGATCACAAACAAGTCCCATTAATGATTTTAATGCTAATGATGCAGCGTGGCCACATTTTTCAGCATCTTTTGAAAAATAATAGGTTAAAGCAGCAGATGCCATTGCCGCTGCTGTTCCAATTTCAGCCTGACACCCGCCAGCAGCACCGGAAATTGTAGATTTTTTAGCAATAATATTACCTATTGCACCACTAATTATAAATGATGAAACTATGTCTTCCATTTTGGCATTGTGAACTTTTTTTAAGGCAAATAATATTGCAGGAACAACTCCGCATGAACCAGCTGTTGGACATGCTACTATTCTTCCCATCGATGCATTGTTTTCTGCTGTTGATAATGCAGTTATAGTTGCTACATAATTAAATTCCCCCAATATTTTTGGATTGTGATTTATCAATTTAGATGCATTATTTCCTGTTAATCCCGTCAAACTTTCATGTTTTTTTCCATAATTTTTTTCTGCTTCTGTTATCATAACTTCAACCAATCTTTTCAGGTTATTTTTTATTATAACAGGATCCATACCTGTTTCAACCATTTCTTCAGTTAAAATTATTTCATCAAATGGAATATTAGTTTCTTTCCACATTTCCAGAATATGTTTAAATGTCACTATTATCACTTCCAACATAAAAATATTTAATGACGCATTCTAAATTTTCCAGCTCATTAAAATTGGTTGGTTTCTCGTCAAGTTCTAATATGGTTAAAGCACGTCCTTCCAGAATATTCGTTCTTTTTAAATAAAGATTGGCAACATTAACCTGGATTAATTTTAAAATATTTTCTAACGCACCTTTCACATCTTTATTAACAATTATTAATGTATTATAATCTCCTGATAAATCACAATCAACGCCGTTTATTTTTGTTATTTTAATAGAACCTCCGCCAATTGAACTTCCCTGAACTTCATTCATTTTATCTCCTTTTTTCATTCTAATTAATAATGTATTTGGATGAACATCCCCTAAATCTGCTTCTATAAATTTATATTTTAAATTTTTTCTTTTGGCAAGGTCATATGCGTTTTTTATTTCATAGTCATACTCTCTTAATCCTAAAATGCCGGCAATTAAAGCTCTATCTGTACCATGACCCAGATATGTTTTTGAAAAGGATCCATGTAAAAAAAACTCAACATTATCGGGTTTTTCACCAAACAATTTATAAGCAAATCGGGATATTTTTAATGCTCCTAGTGTATGAGAACTCGATGGACCAACCATTACCGGGCCAACAACATCCAACATAGACATAAAATCACCTCAAAAATTAATAGTTTCTATATTATTATACCATGTTAAGAATAAAAATGCTCAATTATTAATACAATAAAAAAATCTCCCTTTATCGGGAGATTTTTTTATCAAGCTTTAATAGATTTGGTAATAATATTAATGTAAATAAGGAAGCACTTAGCATGCCAACCCACATTATAATTGATAAGTATGTATGGAATGTGAATGGTGAAGCATTCAATACTGAAAGTCCAAAAGCCAGGCCAAGAGCATTTGCCATAATAGGTTTCTGTACAACATCAAATGTTTTTTCAATAGGATTTTTTACCTTATTTTTATAGTACCTATATGTTCCTATCATATGTATAGCGTAATCTACACCGACACCTATTGTTATATTCGCCATTAAAGCACTTTGAATATTTAAAGGAATTTTCAATAATGCCATTGTTCCAAATTCAACGATCAAAGCACCTATTAAGGGTAAAATTGCAAAAAATGATGTTTTTAATTTTCTAATCATGAAAAATACGGAAATAAATACCAGAAATACACTTAAAAATATACTTTTAACCTGACTGTTTAATACTGTTGTATTCATTTCATCAAAGACATATCCCATTCCAGTAACGTTTATATTTTTAAATATTTCTTTCGCTTTGAGCTTATTTATGATATTTTTTACCATTTTTAAAGTATTTTCTGAATTATCTTTTGTTATTATAATACCTAAATAACTTTTACCTTTTGTGAGATCAAATAAAGGAATTGATGGGTTATTTTTTACAGCATTTTTTATTATTAAAATTTGTATGGGATTTGGGTATGTTTTGAATTTAAAGAATTCTTTTCCCATTATTTCAAGAAAATCCTGGGGGTAATTAAATTCATTTATTGTATTTGATAGACTTTTCTCTAAAGTTTTCATCTCTTTATAATAAATCTTATCAAGTGGTTCTTTTGCTGTTTCAAAATCTACCATTATAGGTATATTAAAATCAAAAATATTTTTCAATTTTTCATAGTCTTTTCTTACTTTGGTATAGTTTTTAAACATGGAGATTTGATCAAATTTGATATTTATAGTTGGAATGAGAAAAACAAAAAATAATATAATGATTATAAATACAAAAATACCTTTTTTATTCCATAATTTTTTTGTAAAATCAACGTTAAACATATGTGGTCTTTTTCTTTTTAATTCAACATTGCCAGAAATAATCAAAGGTAAAATATATAAGGTTGCAATTCCAGCAAAACCTATACCAAATGAAGACCATATTCCCATTTCTTTCATCATATTGGAATTAATAAATACCATTGATATAAAACCTATAATTGTTGTTATTGTTGTCATAATCATAGCAATTCCAGTACTTCGTAATGTTTCTATTATTGCGAGTCTTTTATTTAACCCATTTTCTCTATATTCTATAAAATGTGTTAAAAAATGCATACCATCGGCGCTACCCATTATTATTGTAAATATTGGAACTAAGATTGTGGATATTCCCATTTCTTTTCCAGACCATCCCATTAATCCCATTGTCCATAGAGCACCTAAACCTGCTGGAATTACAGAAAAAAAAGCAACCTTTTTTGAACCCAATTGCATTGAGAATATAAATAACATAACAATAAATGCAAAAGGCGGCAGGAATATAACCATGTTAAATAAATAATCAAAGAGTTTTTTTGTAAAAAAAAGTGTACCTGCACTATAATATGTCACATCTTTTAATTTTTTTTCAATCTCATCCACAACTTTAAAATCTTCACTTTTTAATGGTATTGTCAATAATGTATAATATTTATTATTTTTCACTTTTAAAAATTTTTCTTTAAATAATGTTATCTGATTTAATCTATTTAAAAAAGAAATATTTATATCATCAGCATTTTTAATGTTATAACCAGGTAATGATTGTGGAAATAAACTCGATATAAAATTAACACCATTTATTTTTTCAATATCTCTTTGAAGTTGCCAGATTTTTTTATATGTATTTATATCTTCAAGTGGATTTTTTTCAATTTCTAGCATTACAATTAATTGATCTGATAGATCGTATTTTTTCTCTATTAGATCATAACTTTTTATATAATTTGAGTCTGTAGGTAAAAATGTTTTCATATCTACATTTATTTTTATGTGAAACAAACCAATTAAGGCAATTAAATTGATAATTCCAAGCAAAAATAGTAGTTTTTTCTTATTTTTGAACAAAAAATCAATATACTTTTCCATTATTCCAACTCCTCTTCAAATTTTTTCAAAACACCATATAAATATATATCTGCTATATAATCAGGATATATTTTATAAAAATCATCATCTATTTTAGTTTCTACAATTTGAGGAATTAAATCTTTTAATAAAAAATGTGAAAAAATCATACCACTTAAAGCTGGACCGATGATATCATATCGTATATTTTTATTCTCCTTTTTAAATTTATCTTGTAGTACTTTTTTGAAAATTATATTTTTAAGTTTTTTTGTTCGCAGGTTCAAAAGTTCATTTTCACTTTCTGGAATATAAATCATTATAATTTTAAACAGTTTTTCATTTTCTCTTAAAGCCTGAATTAAAGATTTTATTGCAAGACGTAATCTCTTTTCAAAATCTTTTTCTATTATATGTTCATTTTCAAGCAGTTCGTTCATTCGAGAAAAAAATACTTCTATAATTTCTTTTAAAATTCCTTTTTTTGATCCAAAATGATAATTAATCATGGATATACTAACATTTGCTTTTTTTGCAATTTCTCTAACCCCAGTAGCTTCAAATCCCTTTTTAAAAAATAAATCCACAGCACTTTTAAAAATTCTTTCTTTAATGCTTTCGATATAATCACCCCCAATCGAACGTTCGTTCGATTTTATTATACTCTTTTTTTTTATTTTTGTCAATTCCTATAGAGGAGGTTAAAGTATATTTTTAAAAAAATAAATTTTATTTATTAATAAGAAATAATTATATTTAAATAATCTCAAAGGATTTAGATAGCGTTTTTTATATTTGACAAAACGAATAAAAAGGTGTAGCATTATATTTTGCATACATATAATATATATGTATATATATATTATCATTCAAAAAGGGGGTATTAAAGTGCATAAAAAGTTATATATTTTATTGATGTTAGTAGTTTTATTAGCTGTATCTGTATTTCCAAATGCTAAAGCATTCAAAATTATGGATAAGAGTCAATTATTACCAGGACCAGCTGCAGATGGTAAGGTTGGAGATTATATTTTATCCAATGAAAAGGTTGAATTTTTAATCGGTAATCTTGGCAATTACCACGGATATATGAAGTCTGGAGGAAATCTTCTTGATGCTATTTATTTAGGTGGAGAAGATCAATTTGATGAAATGCATACATATTTTGGTTGGCCAAAACAAGCAATTTATGAAAATGTATTTGTTTTGAATAATGGTTCTGATGGAGGACCTGCAGTATTAAAATTAGTAGGTCATCATTCTGACATACCAGGAGTTAAAATTACCTCTACATATATGCTATTACCTGGTGTAAATTATTTAATAATGAAAACAACTCTTGAAAATCAAAGTGGAAAAGATATAGATAAAATGATTTTGGGAGACGCAACATTTTTTGGATATGCAAGACCATTTACATTTGGTCTCGGTTATAAAGTAAATAGAATAGATACAGATTTGTTAGGAGCACAAGGTGATGAAATTGCTTATGGTGTTACTACAACAGAAACTGGCGAAGAAGGAAAATTAAGAGATATACATATTTCCTATATTTTTGCAGATCCAGAAATTAAAACAGTTTCTATAAAAAATGGGGAAAAAGTAACATTTCAAAGAATATTCATGGTTGGTAAAGATTTGTCTTCATTATTAAAAACAGCATTTGATTTAAGAAGTGTTGAATATACTTTGGTTAAAGGAAAAGCTACTTTTGAGAATGGAAAACCAATAAAAGATACAAAAGTTAATATATATGATAAGAATGGAACATTATATATTGTTGCATATACTAATGAAAATGGAGAATATACATTTCCTGCTAAAAAAGGAAATTATACAGTTAAGATCGACTTACCAGGTATGAATACAATAAAATCAACTGAGATAATAGTTAAAGGTGAAGAAAGTGTGAATGCAGCGACTGTTGTTGGAAAATATGCAGAAGAAAATAAAGTATTATGGGGTCCATATCTTTCAGATGTATCTAAAGATAGTGTATATGTTAATTGGAAAACACTTGTTCCAGCAAAAGGAAAAGTGGTTGTTAATGGAAAAGTATATGAAGATAATAATGAAAGTGTATTACATCATTTAGAAATAAAAGGGTTAGAATCTGGAAAAGAATATACATATAAATTAATAGTTGAAGATGGTGCAGCAAAGGGGGTAACAACAAAAACTTATACATTTAAAACAGTTTCTGAAAAAGTAAAAGAATTTAAATTTGTAGTATATGCGGATACAAGAACATATAATAAAAGACATAGAATAGTTGCTGATAAAATAGCAGAGGAAAATCCAGATTTTGTTGTTCATGTTGGGGATCTTGTAATGGATGGAAGAATTATGAGTGATTGGGATGGATTTTTCTGGGCAATAAAGAATATAGCAGCCAATTCACCATTCTATCCCGTTTTAGGAAATCATGAATATAATTCAAAATATTATTTCAGCTCATTTGTTACACCACAAGGTGGCGGAGATTATAATGAACAATATTATTCGTTTAATTATGGAGATGCTCATTTTATAGTTTTAGATGCTGATGTATTATTAATGCAGAAAGATAAAGAAGGAATGGAAAGAGAAACTCAATGGTTAATCAATGATTTAGAAAAGAATAAAAATTCGAAATGGAAATTTGTATTTTTCCACGAACCTTTCTGGACGAATTGTACTGAGTATGGCGTAGAACCTGTAAGTCCAACTATTAATTATTGGAAACCTGTATTTGAAAAATATGGTGTTGATATTGTATTTAACAGTCATTTCCATATGTATGAAAGATTTACCAATAACAAAATTAATTATATAGTTACAGGTGGAGGTGGAGCTCCATTATATTCAAAGGTTAAATCTTATGATGAAAAATATCCATTTACAACAAAAGATATTACAGGACTTCATCACTATGTAGAAGTTATAGTTACAGAAAATCAGGTAAAAGTTCTTGTTAAAGGTGTTGCACAACAAACAGATAAGAAGAAAGAAGATGGATTTATTCCTGTTAATGTAATTCTTGATCATTTTGTACTAAATAAATATTAAAATAATAAAACTTTTAAATGAGAATATTTATATGTAAAAAAAACTTCCCGATGTTCTCGGGAAGTTTTTTATTACTTTTCAGTTTCGCCTAAATATTCTTTAACTCTTTTTGTCAATCTTGCTTTTTTTCTATTTGCGTTATTTCTATGTATAACACCTTTTTTAGCAGCTTTGTCTATAACAGAGAAAGCATTGCTTAACAATTCATTTAAAACTTCTTTTTCCTGCTTTTCTTCAATAGCTAATAATACCTTTTTGATAGAGTTTTTAACTCTTGTTTTATAACTTTTGTTTCTCAATCTTCTTTTAGCTGTTTGTCTTACTCTTTTTTTAGCAGATTTTACATTTGGCACGTTAAAATTCCTCCTTTATATTATTTTATTATTATAATCCAAATGCAGCTTTTAATTCATTAACCTTATCGGTCTTTTCCCATGGAAATTCTACATCATTTCTTCCAAAATGTCCATAAGCAGCGGTCTTTTTATACATTGGCTTTAATAAATCTAAATTTTTAATAATAGCACCAGGTCTAAAATCAAACATTTCAGTTACAACGTTGTATAATTTTTCTTCATCAACTTTAGCAGTTCCTTTGGTATCAATTAAGATAGAAACAGGTTTCGCTACACCAATAGCATAACCTAATTGAATCATAACTTCATCAGCTAATCCAGCAGCTACTATATTTTTTGCAACATATCGAGCCATATAATGAGCGGATCTATCAACTTTTGTTGGATCTTTACCAGAGAATGCTCCTCCTCCATGTGGCACCCAACCACCATATGTATCGACTATTATTTTTCTTCCTGTTAAACCGGTATCAGCATGAGGACCACCTAACACAAATCTTCCAGTTGGATTAACCAGAATTCTTGTATTTTTTGTCAATAAATTTTCTGGAATAATAGGTTTTATTACATGTTCAATTAATGCTTCTCTTATTTCTTCTATAGTAAAATCTGGTTCATGTTGTGTAGAGATTAATACAGTCTCAACTTCAATAGGTTTACCATTTTCATCATATTCTACAGTAACCTGTGTTTTCCCATCAGGTCTTAAAAATTTCAATGTACCATTTTTTCTAACTTCTGATAATCTGTATGCCAATTTATGAGCTAAAACTATAGGTAATGGCATTAATTCTGGAGTTTCATTTGTAGCATAACCAAACATAATTCCCTGATCTCCAGCACCTAACTTTTCATAGGGGTCTTCATCCTTTATTTCTCCACTTTTAGCTTCTAATGCTTTATCTACACCCATAGCAATATCTGGTGATTGTTCATCAATTGAAACTAAAACAGCAGATGTTTCACCGTCAAAACCATATTTTGCTCGTGTATATCCAATTTCTAAAATTGTTTGTCTTACAATTTTGGGTATATCAACATATGCTTTTGTCGAAATTTCTCCAGCTACCATTGCAACACCAGTTGTTACTAATGTTTCAACAGCAACTCTTGAAAATGGATCTTTTTCTAATAAAGCATCTAATATTGCATCTGAAATTTGGTCAGCAACTTTATCTGGGTGCCCTTCAGTAACACTTTCACTTGTGAAAAGTCTTTTTTTCAATTTTCTTCCTCCTTTTAATTTTTAATTATATTATAATTTAATCGATATCCAGATTACTATTATACCAAAAATATACATCAATAGACTTATATAAAATTAATTTTAAAATAAAATCTATTGTATTTTAAGTTACATTTCTTTTACCAATACTAATTTATAAACTTTTACACTTCCCCATATATCTTCAAGAATTAATTCAGCAGGATTTCTATCTTTTAATGTAAATGCAATTTCATTCCATCTATTTACTTTAATAGGAGTTATGAATGATGATGAATATAACTTAAGCCAGTACGTAAAAATATTTGATCCATATCCAAAAACAGTATTGGCTGAATACATTTCATCTGCTCTAATAGCATCAAATTCAATTTCATAAACAAGCTCATCGTTTACGCGTAGGGAAATTTTTCTTGGAATAATTTTCGTATTATTTCCAATTTTTTCATCAGCTTTTACTTCTAATTTTGGAAGAGTAGCAAATGGAATTTCAGTAATTTGATCTTCAAGTAATTTAAATGTTCTATTATTTGACCTGATTTCAAGAGCTTCTAATTTCCTTGGTCTCATTTCAATATAATCAACAAATTCTAAAGCGTCTCTAACAATTTCAATTTCTTCATTTCCAGATTTTCTGAGTTCTCTAACTTCAAAATGCACATGTGGAACTTCTGCTTCTCCAGATTTTCCTGAATAGGCAATTTCTTCACCTTTTGATACTCTAATTTCATCCTCAGGAAATTTAACTTCTGCAAAAGTATTTCCAACCTCGCTGATTACAGAATTAGCAATTTCGGATAGTATACCTTTAAACGAATTTAAATGTGCATAAACAGTTATTAAATCATAATCTGGATGATATAGAAAAATAGTATTTCCATAAACTTTGTGGTTTAACCATATCTTATATACATAACCATCAGCAGCTGCATTTACAGGATATCCAATTCTTGAAAATGATGAAAAATCAATACCAAGGTGAAAATGAGGTTTATCCCCAGTATCTCTGTATTCTCCAAAAGATGAAGTAAGATATGAATCTTTTACTGGTGGTAAGAATCTTTGTGAAAAAGATAAAACGAAACTAAAAAGAATAATCAAAATAATAAATAATTTTTTCATAACATACCTCCTAAATATATACTCAACTATCCAGAAGAAAAATCTTCTGGATAAAATTGATTATTCTATTATTATAAATTAAGCTTATTGTCCACTGTTATCTTGCTGGAATAATCTTACATATTTCATTGGTACAATCATTTTTATCGCATGTTTATATACAAGCGATTGCTGTCCTTTTTTTTCCAGTAATATGGTAAAATTATCAAAGGATTTTATAAAACCAGTTGTTTGAAATCCGCCTTCAAAGTAAATTTTACATTCAATTTTATTTGTTCTCAACAAATTTAAAAATCTTTCTTGTAAATTAAATTTTTCAGCCATTTTAACTCCCCCTTTAAGATGAATTTTAATTAATTATAAATTTAAAAAAATCAAATCTCTAATTTTCTTTATCACATATTTTTCTTCTGATAAATTTATCCATACTGCATTATCATATCCTCTAAAATATATAATCTGCCGTCTGGCATAACGTCTTGTATTTCTTTTTATAAGATGTATCATTTTATCATAATCATATTTCCCCTCAATATATTCTAATACTTCTTTATATCCAATAGTATTCAAAGAATTTAAGTTTTTGTTATATCCCATGTCAATTAGTTTTTTTACTTCATCAATTAATCCATTTTTTATCATTAATTCAACTCTTAAATTTATTCTTTCATGAAGCTCTTTTCTATCTCTATCCAGTATAATTATATTAAATTCATAGGGGGAATGTGCTTTGTGATTTTTTATTAATTCAGACATTCTTTTTCCAGATATAATATATATTTCTAAAGCTCTGATACTTCGTTTTAAATCATTTTGATGTATTCTTAAATAACTTTCAGGATCAACATCTTTTAATATTTCTCTTATGATTCCTGGTTGTTTTTCCTCTAATTTTCTTAAAT
This sequence comes from Marinitoga sp. 1197, assembly GCF_001021165.1. Lineage (NCBI taxonomy): Bacteria > Thermotogati > Thermotogota > Thermotogae > Petrotogales > Petrotogaceae > Marinitoga > Marinitoga sp. 1197. The sequence continues at coordinate 19,602 of NZ_AZAY01000027.1, read as the reverse complement.
AACTTCTTAATGTTAACGAAGACGGTGATTCAAAAAAACCTTTATATATAGAATCGAAATATAATCCAGTTCCACCTGATATTATTGGAATTTTTCCTCTATTTAAAATATCTTCAATACTCTTTAAAGCATCTAATCTATACATATATGCATTATAATATTGATTTGGTTCTATAAAATCAATCAAATGATGTTTGATTTTTTTCTGTTCATATTTTGTAGGTTTTGCGGTACCGATGTCCATATATTTATATATTTGTCTTGAATCACAAGATACAACTTCAAAATCATCTCCAAACTCTGTGAGAATTCCAGTTTTGCCAACTGCGGTAGGACCTAATATTACAGGTATTTTCATTTTATATAAATCACCCCGTAAAACACACCTGAATTTTTGCTCCCGTCAATTTTATCAAATTTATATTTATTCCATATAGAATCCTTTACATGAGCTTTTACAATAACTTTACTTTTTGCAACTCTTTTCATTTCTTCGATGTCTGAAGGTTCTAATGTTTCATAAACAGCAAACTTTCTCAATGGGTTTAGCGCAGAAGATTCAAATACGGGATTTTCAAACATTGGATCACAATATATAATATCATAACTTTTATCCTTTTGATTTCTTATAAAGTGTTTATAATTATCATTTATTACTTCAATTTTATTTGAAGCTTCTTTTAACCATTTTATTTTATATGGATAATAATTTATACTTTCTTTAACAACAAAATATATAGGGAATGAACCTTCAAGACCAATTAATTTTCCATTGTCTAATTGAGAAGCAATTAATAAAGCTTCACTACCAAGACCAAAAGTTAAATCTAAAATAATTTCATTTCCTTTTAATTCTAAATTATTCAGTAAATAATCTTTTTTATCTGACACAAAATTTTTCATTCTTATTTTTACAATAGAAGGATGAAAGAAAAATTCAAAGTCATTCTTTTTTACTTTTACGGTTAAATTCTTTTCTACAACAAAGAATATATTACCGGTTTTTAAATGTCTTCTGTTTTTATATATTAAACCATATTTTTTAGCGAGTTGTTTGGCTCGCTGTAGTTGTTCCTTCGATGGTTTGTGGGACGTAGTTATAATTAATTTTTCCATTTTCTATTGTCACACCCTTTTCTTCTAATAATTTTTTTATCATATCCCTTTCTTTTTCTATTTCATAAAGACGTTTTTGTAAATGTTCAAATTCATTGCGAGTTTTTTTATATTCATTTACTAATTCATTATAAATGAATAGCATACGAATCATTTGAATGCTGAAATATATTATAACAAATATAATAGAAAATAGTATTATAACTTTTACAAAATTAATATTTTTTCTTTTTTTCTTTTTTTTACCGACAATGATTTTTTTTCTTTCCATATTTATCCTTTCAATCCTGAACGTGCTATTCCTGCCACGAAGTACTTTTGCATGAAAATAAACAATATAATTATTGGAATTACAGAGAATGTCGAAGCAGCCATTAATAGATTATATAATGTACCGGATTCTGTTGTAAATGTTTGTAATCCTACAGCTAAGGTGCGCATTTCTGGAGACTTGGTAACGATTAATACCCATAAGAATGCATTCCAACTTCCTACAAATTTTAATAAAGCACCTGTAATTAATGCAGGTTTACTTAAAGGAACCATAACAGTCCATAAGAATCGCCAGCTTGAACTCCCATCTATTTTAGCAGCGTCCCATAAATCATTTGGAATTGTCAAAAACTGTTGTCTTAATAAAAATATAGCAAATACACTGACTATCCACGGTATTATTAATGCATAATATGTATCAAGCCATCTAAATTTACTTATTGTTATAAAGTTTGGAACAAGCATAACTTCCCCTGGAACCATCATTGTTGCTAAAAATAATGTGAATAAAATATTTTTACCCCAGAATTCAAGTTTAGCAAATGCAAAAGCGGCCATTGATGCAATAATAATCTCAAGAATAGTTGTAGATGTTGCCATGAATAAGGTATTTATATAATATTTTGAAAAAGGTGCAGCGTTCCATGCATCAACATAGTTTTGAAAAACATTTGAAAAGATTTCTGTTGGCGTAAAATTAGCTTTCATTGTTGGTATATCGTCAAGAAACCATACAGCATATGAATCTTTATAATATATTTCAATAGTAGAATAGTTTCTATAATAAACTTTATCAATAAAAGAAGGTGCTTTAATTAAATTAACTATGGAAATTGAATCTGAATAAACCTTATTGAATTTTTCAAGGATTTTATTATAGTCATTTCTGATGCTAGACAGTTTTAATAATTTTGATTTATCGATATTTTTTTCATTTATAAAGTCAAGATCAAAAGTATTTAAATAGTTATTGATATTATCAACATTTACATTATTTATTTTAGAAAGACTTCTGATTATCATCAATGCTCGCGATAAATCTTCTGAATTGATATTTAAAATAGATAATACTTGGTCATTAAAGTCGTGTTCTAAATTTAATACAAAGTTATCTTTAATTTTTAATATATCGATATTTTTATCTATTTCATTTTTTAATTCATCTGGTATATCTGATGATTCAAGTTTTTTGAGGAAATTAGCTTTCATTATTTCTTTAGTTGGAACCTTGAATTGTATTGTTAAGTCATTAGAGGTATATTTTTGAACATCATTAAATTTATTTTCAAAAAATGCTTTAAATTTCAAAGAATTTTTGTTATAGATTATTGAATTATAAATATTTTTTTCCAGTAATCTATTGACATTTCTTAAATACATATCAGTGAATGATACAAAATTGATAGAATTTAATTTTTCAATTATATGAGAAATTTCATCATTTGAAATTATTCCAGTACCTTTTGAAAAATTTTCTATTAAAGCAGATACGTCGGATAAACTGTTTTTTAATTTTAAAAGATAATTTTTTAACTCATCCTTTTTTCTTAATTTTTCATTTTTTATTACTGAGTTATCAGTATCTTTAACTCTGAGATATGGGACTCTATTTAAAGAAATCTTTAAAAATTTATCAATGTAATTGATAGAATTTTTAATTTCTTTATCCAGTGATTTTAATATTTGAGATTTTTTAAATAATCCATTTGAGGATGAATATAAGCCGAAATAAAAATTCTCAAAACTTTGTGGATTTTCTTTTAATAGATTTATTTTATTGGATAATTCTTTTATCAAAGGAAATTTAGCATTATATTCTTTTATTTCTTTAATTAAAGTATTGATGTTTTCATTATCAGCATAATTTATTTTTGTAAAAGTTAAGGTAACTAAACCTCTTTTTATTGGATCATCTTCAACGATAAAAACCTTTTTATACGGATTATATATCTCTCCACTTTGAGAGGCTCTGAATTCAGCTAAACTAAGACTTCCCTGATTGCCAAGTGTTGTTGAAGGTACATTTTTAATGTTTACTGAAATTTCAGATTTGAAATTTTTTGATGTCCATCTTGGTGGCCATTGTGCTATTTCGCTACCGGTTTTAAATGAAGTTACAACCATCCAGGCAAATGGCATTGCCATTACAATAGCTCCACCAATAACCAACAAATATACAATTAAAGTACCCATAGTATTAGCAAATTTATTCCAGGACATTATAAGACCCCCTTAAGAATCGTAATGGACACGTTTTTTCCCAGCTACAAATTGTATAAAGGTAAAAATCAGTATAATACCAAATAACACATATGCAGCTGCACTTGCCTGTCCCATTCTCTGTTCACCATAGAATTTTTCAAAAACATAATAAACAACTGTCAAACCACTATTGTTGTATGGACCTGGGAGTCCTGAATAAAGAACAAAAATTTCAGAGAACACTTTAAATGCACCAATCATAGAAACAATTAAAATAAAGAATGTTGTTGGAGAAAGCAAAGGCCATGTTATATAAGCAAATTTTTGCCATGTTGTTGCGCCGTCAACCTCTGCAGCTTCATAATAACTTTTATCTATATTTTGAAGTCCTGCAAGGAAAATTATAGAGTAATATCCTACCAGTTTCCATATGGAAATAATAGCTATTGTTGGAATTGTCCATTTTTCATCCTTTAACCATAAAACTTTATCTACGCCGAAAAATGACAGAATGTAATTTAATAAACCATTGTCATTAAATATCCATTGCCAGACTAATGAAACGGCAACAACACTAGTTACAAAAGGTATAAAGTATATAGTTCTAAAAACAACTTTTCCTCTGATTTCTTGATAAAACAATAAAGCTATTATTAAAGATAAAAATATTGTTATAGGCATTGATAATAAGACATAATAACTTGTATTCCATATGGCTTTCAAAAAGTCAGCTTCTTCTTTTGCCATACTTAAATAATTCACAATTTCTGGTATTTTTATAAATTTTATTCCTACAATATAAATAATTAAAAATAATATTAATCTCAATAATAATTTATCGGGTGTTCCTTCTATTTTTTTCATTGCAGCAATTGCAACATATGAAAAAGCGAGCCATAGAAATATAATCCATTGAAATTGATAATTAATATAATTCCAAAGAATAAACGCAAATAATCCCAAAATAGAATTAAAAATTATAAAATTTTTAATTTTTTTATCAGGAATTCTTTTCAAATCCAATAAAGCATTCAAAAAATATGCTGTAAAAAATACTATAAAAAAAGTACCTAAAAAAGCAACATTAAATGTTAAATCAACGGGATGTTTTAATTTAAAAAGTTGAGCATAATTGTCAAAACCTATAAACTGAGGGTTTGCTTGATTTTTAAAATCCCATTTAAAAAAACTCAAAACAAATGAATATATAATAGGCCAGAAGACAAAAATAGATAAAATAATCATGGATGGTAAAATATATAAATATGCAGTTATACTTTCACGCGTTCGTCTCCATGCATGTGGAGAAAGAAAGTATTTGGATACTTTCATAAAAATCGCCAATAATATAGCAATAACGATGCCTATAACAGGAATGAGAATCTCAGCTGGCATATACTTTCCTCCAATCAACTAAAAATTTTGTAACACCTATTTTACCATATTAAATAATAAAAAGTCAATTTTCATTTATTTCAATTTTTTCGCTAATTTTATTAATTGACTTACTATTTCATCAAATGAAGGTCTTTCAAATGTTCCCTGTTTTAGAAAAGCATTGATATTATCAATTTCCCTTTTTGCAATATCAATTTTTTTGCTAGTTCCCTCTTTATATGCGCCAACTTCTATTAAGTCCTTTGCATCATTATATGTTGCCATAATGTCACGAACCGTATAAGCAGCATCAAGGTGTTCGGCCGAAACAACAGATGACATTAATCTGCTTATACTTGATAAAACATCTATCGCTGGATAATGCGAAGATTCTGCCAATCTTCTGGATAAAATAATATGTCCATCTACAATACCTCTAACAGTATCAGAAATTGGTTCATTAAAATCGTCGCCTTCAACCAGAACAGTATAAATTGCAGTTATACTACCTTTATCAGAATTACCGGCTCTTTCCAATATTTTAGGTAATTCCGCAAAAACACTTGGAGTATATCCTCGCGTTGCTGGAGGTTCGCCTATTGAAAGCCCTATTTCTCTTTGAGCCATAGCCCAACGTGTTAAAGAATCTACCATTAGCATAACATTATATCCGAGATCTCTGAAAAATTCTGCAATAGTGGTTGCGCTGAGTAAAGCTTTGGTTCTCATCAAAGCTGGTTGATCAGAAGTTGAAACGACGACAATTGAGCGTTTTAAACCTTCTTCTCCTAAATCTCTTTCAATAAACTCTCTAACCTCTCTTCCTCGCTCACCTATTAATGAGATTACATTAATATCAGCAGATGTATTTCTTGCAATCATACCCAATAATGTGCTTTTTCCAACACCACTACCGGCAAAAATTCCAATCCTTTGACCCTGCCCGAGAGTTATTAATCCATCTATAGCTTTAACTCCAACAGATAAAGGTTTTTCTATTTTATTTCTTATTAAAGGATTTGGAGGCGGAGAATATATAGAACGATATTTTTCAATATGTAGGGGCTTTCCATCTATTGGTCTTCCTATTCCATCTAAAACTCTTCCTAATAGATTTTGAGTAATTCCAATTGATACCTTTCTGTTTAATTTTTTTACTTTAGCTCCAACATAAAGACCATGAACATCTTCAAAAGGCATTAATAAAACTCTATTTCCAACAAAACCAACAACTTCACATAGTGCAGTATTTCCATCTTTTAATGTTATAGAACACAAATCACCAAGAGACACATCTGGTCCCCTGGATTCTATAACAACGCCTGTGATTCTATCTACAATTCCTTCCAGCGAAAAAAAATCTAAGGAGGTAATTTTTTTGTTTATATTTTCATAAATATCATTATAATCTTTCATCATTTAATTCTTCCTCGATTATAGTATTAACTTGCTTAATAATATTATCTTTATTAATAATAATTTTTCCCATATCCGTATGTACAGAAAGAGAAAAATCCGGCAAAGTGATGTCTTCTATTATTTCAATATTATCCAGAGAGTCAAATTTTTCTATCAATTGCGAGTAATTATTTATAATATTAGAGCTAATATGTATTTTTATTTTATTAAAATTAATAAATTTTTCTATAATTTTATTTAATGAATTTTCTATCCATTTTGGAGAAGATAAGATTTCAATATCCAGAAATTTATTGACTAATAATTTTAATATATTAAATAAAAGCATTCTTACATTGTATAGTTCTAAATTTATAGATTTTTCAAAAGAGGACAATAATTGATTGAGCTGTTGTGAATATTGCTCAATCAATAAATTAAGCTCATTTTCTGCTCTCTCTTTGCCTTCTCTTCTTGCTTTTTCAATTTCCTCTGCATAGGCTAAATGAGCTTCGTTAACAATATTTTCTGCCTCATGTTTTGCATTTTCTATTATTTCTGAGGCTTTTCTTTCAGCATCTTCAATAATTTTTTTTGCAATTTCTTCAGCACTTTCTTTTTCTAATTCCTGTGTATTTTCTGGTGATTCAAAAATAATATACTGTCCTTTGATTATTTTTCTATTAAACAATTAATTCTTCTCCTCCTCCACCAGCAATAATAATTTCACCGGATTCTTATAATTTTCTGATAATTGCAACAATTCTTTGTTGTGCTTCATCAACATCTTTTAGTCTGACAGGTCCCATGAATTCCAGTTCTTCCACAATCATTTGACTGGCTCTTTGGGACATATTAGATAGAATTTTATCTTTTAATTCTTCAGACGCACCTTTTAGAGATAGCGTTAAATCACGAGTATCAACTTCTCTGAGTATTCTTTGAATAGTTCTGTCATCAAGTTTGAGAATATCTTCAAATACAAACATTTTCTTTCTAATTTCTTCTGATAATTTTGGATCTGATTCTGATAATCTATCAAAAATATTTTTTGATACGGTTCTATCAATATTATTCATAATTTCGGCAGTTGTTTCTATTCCTCCAACTTGACTAAAAGGTTGGGCAGCAAATGATGATAATCTATCTTTCATACGACTTTCCACCTCCTTAACAACATCTGGAGTGGCTCTATCCATAATAGAAATTCTTTTAATTACGTCAACCTGAAGATCCTCAGGCAAGCCAGCAATAACCTGCGCAGCAGCAGATGGTGGCAGATAACATAATACCAGTGCAACGGTTTGTGGATGTTCATTTTGTAAAACGTTTGTAATTTGAGTAATATCGATTCTTTTTAAGAAATCAAAAGGTTTAACCTGTAAATTTGTAACGAGATTTTCAATAATTTTAATTGCCTGTTCAGGACCAAAAGCTTCTTCAAGCAATTTTTTGGCATAATCAACCCCGCCTTCTTTAATGAATTCTTTTACTTTCATTAATTCAAAAAATTCATTTAAAACGGCGCTTTTTTCTTCTTCTGAAATTTTACCAAGATTGGCGACTTCCAGTGTCAGCATTTCCACCTCTTCTTCATTTAATTCTTGTAATAATTTTGAAGCTCTATCCGGTCCAACTAAAACCACAAGAATAGCTGCTTTTCTCAAACCTGTAGTAGCGTTACCTTTATCTGCAGCCATAAAATCACCTCTTTATTGATTAATCCAGTATTTTAATATTTCGACAACATCATCAAGATTTTGATCGACTGTTTTTTCAAGTTTTTCAAAAACCTTTTGATCTTCACTAATTTCTGTAGTTTCCGGTTCAATTTCCTCAATAATTCTACTTGCAGCTTCTTCAAGTTTTTTCTTTCTTTCAATAAGTGTTTTTCTTGCTTTTCTTTTCTTATTAACATTTATTATTCCGATAATCAACAATATTAAAACAAAAATCAAAATTACAGAAATAATGGTTATAGCAGTAATTGTTTTAGCCCTTTTAGACTGTTGAATAATTTTTTGATATTCAGCTTCTAAATCTTTGTTGAATTTAGTGAATAATATATTAATATTAGCAGGAGTTGCGCCAGTAGCAGTTGAAATAGCACTTTTAATTTGAGCTTTAGTAGTTTCATTTTCTGGAATAGGTGACTTATCTAAATCTATGAAAACAGTAATAGATTTTTGAGCAATCTCGCCATTTTTATCGTCAGTAACTTTTTGGTATATTTCATTGAAATCGTAGTTTGTAATTGTTTTAGAGGTTTTATAAGTATCACTATTTTGATTATCCGGTGTTTGTGTGGTATAAGGAGGAACATTTGAATCCACACCTGGAACATTTGATATACCTGAAAAATTCTTTTTTTCTTCAGATTCTCTTTGTTCACTAACAATAATTCCTGTATTTTTATTAACAGGTTGAACCTTTCTTGCTTCTTCTTCTATTTTTTGCCAGTTTAATTCAACTTCAGGAATAACAACAATGGCTCCCATACCGAAAACTCTTTGTAATTTATTTTCTATTTTTTCTGTATAATATTCTTCTATCTTTCTTTTTAAATCAAATTTTGTAGCTGCATCTGCAATATTACCTTCTGATATAACCTGAGCGCTTAAATTTCTGGAATTATTATCGACAACCTTTACATCTTTAGACTCAAGATTCTGTACAGCGCCTGCAACAAAATCCATTATAGCTTTAACTTGTGCAGAGTCTATTGTAGCACCAGGTTCAAGAAATAATAAAACAGATGCAGTTGGTTTTGATTGTTCAGCAGGAGTATAATAAGTTCTTGGAGGCAGAACAATATGCACCCTTGCATACTGTATGCCCTTCATAGTTGAAATAGATTTAGATAATTCACCCTCAAGAGCAATTTGATAATTTACCTGTTTATCATAACTTGTTGCTCCAAAATTCTGTTTTTGAAGTAATTCATACCCCTGTATCTGATTTCCTAAAACACCATTTAAAGCTAATTTCATCCATAGTTCATATTTATTGTATTTTTCCGGCACCTGAATAGAGCCACCTGGACCAACCTTATATGGAATATTTAACTCTTCTAATTTCGATATAATTTTTCCACCCTGTTGTTCGTCAACACCACTTATTAAGACCTGATAATTAGGTCTTAAGTTTAATATAATTAAAATTGTTAACAAAAAGATAACAGTTGCAATTAAGATAGAATATATAATTTTTTGATTTAGAGAAAAATTTTCCCAATAATCTTTTATAGTTTGAAAAAATCCCATGAACTCACCTCTAAAGACTCATATAAATACCGATTCTATAATCAGAGTTTATAATTATTCCGAATTTTATGTCGTATATAGAAAAACCAGTAATAAAGATAAAATTATTATCTATATAAGATTTTATCCATATTCCATTTTTATACTCAATATTCAGATAATAAGAATTCATAAATTTTAAGTTATTTAAAGATAATATATTTTGTGACCAGGGATAGCCAAGACGTAAATAGAGGTTTAAATTATTTCCATATGATGATCCTATTGAGAAATCAGATTTTGGAAAATACATCAATCCATAGGTAACACTTAATTTATTAAATTTAGTGGAATTATTTTCTTTGATAAAAGATAAATTTTGGGTGGAATAAACTTCAAAATTCTTATAAGCAAGTCCAGAATATGTATTTAGCTCAAAGTAATTTAACGATACTTTTCCATTAATCCCAATTAAAAACGGAGAGTAAATTTCGGTATTTTTATAAAATTTTTGAGCTTTTTTTACTTTTTTATAATAATTCAAACCAGAAGAATTTATACCACTTTTTAAAACAGATGTTGGTCCTTGATAATAGGCTGCTATCTGCTGTTTTTCAGATTGAAAAATTTTATATAAATAACTATGATAAGCAGTGGCACCAGTTATGTTATCAATTGGGTTAAATAAATTATGAATACCAAAATCTTGTGCAACTATAGGTTTTAATTGTAGAAGTCCAACGGCATGACTTGAAGAAATAGCATGTGTATAATAATTAGACTCAACATACATCTGGCCTCCTATTAAATTTCTATCCTGTGACCAGACGTAATTCAGTAGTTCGGATGAACTCATATAAGAATATTTTCCTAAAAATGTGTATTCAAAATTCAAAAACATGGAGTCTGTATATAACTCCATGTGTAATCCAGGTTTATAAAAAATCTTATTGTATATATCAATTTTTTCTGAAAATGAGAATATAGAGATAAAAAGAAATATTAGAAAAAAAAACCTTCTCACCTATAATTCACCCAATAAAGATAAAATTATTTCAGCTATTTTTTCACCAGTTTTATTTGCTATTTCTATAACTTCCTCAGCAGTAACCGGTTTTAATTCATCCGGTACAGCTTTATCAGTAACAGCGGATAGGCCTAAAACTCTTATTCCCCCATGATTTGCAACAATAACTTCAGGAACTGTAGACATTCCTACTAAATCAGCACCGAAATTTCTCATCATTTTTAATTCAGCAGGCGTTTCAAATGTAGGACCGGTAATACCAAGATAAACACCGGTATATACAGGAATTCCTAATTTCTTTGCTACGGATATAGCTTTTTCTGTTAATTCCCTATCATAAGGTTCACTCATATCAGGAAATCTTGGTCCCCATTCTTCGCAATTTTGTCCAATTAATGGATTATCTCCCATAAAGTTAATCTGATCTGTAATTATACAAGGATTACCAACTTCAAAATTTGGATTCATACCACCTGCTGCATTGGTAACTATTAAAATCTTTATGCCTAATTCTTGCATAACTCTAATTGGAAATGTAACTTCCTTCATAGTATATCCTTCATAATAATGAAATCTACCATTCATTAACATAACGTTTTTTCCAGATATGCTACCAAACATTAATTCACCTTTATGACCAGGTGCTGTTGAAACAGGAAAATTCGGAATATCGGTATATGATATACTTAATGAATTTTCTAATTTTTCAGAAATACCGTGTAGTCCTGATCCTAATACAATTGCAATTTCTGGTTGGTTTGATATTTTTTCTTTTATATATTTAGAAGCTTCTTTTACATTCTTTACATATTCGCTAATATCATTCATAAAAACACCTCCAGAGATAATAATAACATTATATATTATTATTATATCACAAATATTATTCTACATAACCAATAAATGGTAAATTTCGATATTTTTCTTCGTAGTCAAGTCCGTAACCAATAACGAAATAATTATCTATTTCAAAACCGGGAAAGTCTACATTTATTCCGTGATCATGAGCATTTTTTATAAGGAGAGAGGTTAGTTTTATTGAAGCAGGATTTTGCTTTTTAAATTCATTGATTAAAAATCTAATTGTATTGCCAGTATCCACAATATCTTCAATGAGAAGTATATGTTTTCCTTCAAGTGGTTCATTTGTCCAGCTATTTACGGTTATTTTACCTGTTGAAGATGTACCTCCATGATAGCTTGAAACCCTTACAAAATAATATACCATATCATGATTTATATGTTTAACTAAATCAGAAAAAAAATGAACAGAACCCTTTAATGCACATACAGCAACAATCTCTTCATCAATATTTTTATAATATTCAGTTATTTGTTTTCCTAATTCTTTTGCCTTTTCAAGTATTTGTTTTTCAGTTAATAATACCTTTAATTTTTTTGGATTAATCTCCATTTAAATCCTCTCCTTTCTTACTGAAACTTCACCAGCATAAATTTTTTCAATTTTCCCATCAAAATCTATTTCCAAATAATCACCATGTATTGAAACAATTTTACCACGTTTTTCAATACTTTGCGATATTATTTTTATAAAATCTCCATGTCTAATGTTAAGATTTTTTATCCATAACTTTGTGAAAATGGAAATTTTATCTTTTTTAAAATATTTTAGATAATATTTATAATATGCCGTCGAATTAATCTGTTTTAACAACTTTTTTAGATTTAACTCTTTGTTTTTTTCTTCAACATAGCTTGTAGCTATGTTTTTTAAATCGTCTGGAATTATATTATTCACATTTAGTCCAATGCCAACAATAATAGCAGAAATGTTATTTCCGACATATATTCCTTCGCCTAAAATACCACATATTTTTTTATTATTTACCAATAAATCATTTGGCCATTTTATAACTGTTTCAAGTCTATATTTAGATAAAACATATTTAATAGACATGGTGTATAACCTTACATAATGCCAGGGATTCATGGGTCGATTTTTTGGTTTAAATAATACAGAAAACCATAAACCTCCCCTTTGGGATATCCATTTTCTTTTCATTCTACCATAACCACCTGTTTGTTTAGAAGCCCAGACTATAGTTTCAGAAGGAAGTTTTTTCCAGTATTTTTTTAAGTATGCATTGGTTGAATCTATTGTATCAAAATATATAATATTATCTCCTATTATTTTGATCACTGCCTTCAATGGGTTTAAAAACATTTTTTATTTCAGGAAAAATACCATTTTTTACTTCTTTCGAATAATTTTCAATAGCTTCTTTAAATAAATCAAAACCATTCAAATATTTTTTTAAAAATTTAGGTTCAAAGTCTTTATTCAGACCAAGAAAATCGTGCCATACTAACACCTGCCCATCACAAAATCTTCCAGCACCAATGCCAATTGTTGGAATAGAAATAGATTCTGTAATTTTTTTTGCAACAGGTTCTGTAACCATTTCTAAAACAAGAGAAAATGCACCAGCATCATCAAGTGCAACAGCACTTTCTATAAGTAAATCTTCTTCTGTTTTAGTTTTACCTTTAGAAGAAATACCTATTTGTTTATATGATTGCGGGGTAAATCCAATATGACCCATTACAGGAATTCCGAATTCTACCATTTTTTTTATTAAAGGAGCAACATTATAACCTCCTTCAAGCTTAACTGCATCAGCTCCAGCTTTTAATATTAATCCGGCATTTTTTATTGCTTCACTTTCAGAAATTTGATAACTCAAAAACGGCATATCTCCAACAACAAATGTATTAGGAGCCCCTTTTTTTACAGCTTTTATAAAAATTAACATTTCATCCATACCTATTTTGATAGTATCCTCATTACCAAGCATAACATTAGAGGCAGAATCTCCAACTAAAATCATATCAATTCCAGCAGCTTCTGCAATTTTGGCGCTGATATAATCATAGGCTGTTATCATTGCGATTTTTTCCTTATTTTTCATTTTTAGTATTTTTTTTATACTCATATCATTCATCCTCCTTAATTTTATAGAGTAAATCTATAAAAAAATCATAAACTTCAACATTTCCAAAAATTTTATTAAATTCTTCACGTTCTTTGTTTATAGTATATAAATCATTTCTTGAAACAGGGCCAGTTAAAGCGCCTTTTAAACCTTTTTCTTTTATATTATTTAAAGATATAATGGAAAGGTCAATTAAATGGTTAATATTATCAATTTCAATTTCATTATATAAAACCTTTGACATTTTAATTAATCCATAAGAAAAATTAGAAGCTATAACTGCAGCCAGATGATATAAAACTTTTTTATTTTGTGGTATTATAACATATTTTCCATCTAAAATATCAATTAAATTTTTTGCATATTCAATTCCTTTAGAATTTCCTTCTATACCCCATACTATATTCTTTAAAGCATCACATTTTAAGGGTGAAGAAAACGGGAAATTAGGATGCATAGAAAAATGAGGAATATCACCAAAAAAATTTGAATCTAAAATACCACTGCAATGTCCAACCGCTTCTATATTGTAATTTTTTATTTCAGTCCATACATTTTTAATTTTTTCATCCTGTGTTGTTATTATAACAATGCCAGAAATATTACTTTTATCATCATCTTTGGAAAATAATTTAATAGAAATATTTTTCTTTTTAAAACAGTTGAATAAAGTTTTTCCAACCCTACCCGGTCCAATAATATTTATCATAATAACCTCCTGAAAATTTTTTGTCATTTATATTATAACATTAAGAATATCCAAAAAGTCAAATTTACTTAGGTAGCCCGATTTTTATCTTTAAAATTATTGTCAAAAAAACAATTTTTTTTACAGCATTCATTTTATATATTAAGATAATCAAAATTAGTATGATATAATTGTAATATAAAAAATTAGGAAGGTGAAGAAATGAATAAGTTTTTAATAGTAATTGTACTTTTACTTTTACTTACAACAATATCTTTTCCTATATTAAAGGTTGGAATAGCATTAACAGAGCCTTATGCCTACTTTGAAGAAACCACAAATGGATATTTGTTAAAAGGTATAGATATTGATATAATAAAGATGCTTTCTAAAGATTTAAATGAAAAGGTCGATATATATATTTATTCTTTTCCAGATCTAATAGAAAATGCATTGAATGATATGGATATTATAATAGGGGGTATTCACATAACTACTGAAAGAAAAAAATATATCAACTTTTCCATACCCTATTTAACAACAGGTCTCGTTATTCTAAAATTAAAAGATAATAAAAATAATGAATTGAAAACTTTTGCTGTAAAAAAAGATTCTACTGGTTATAAAACTGTTTTAAAATGGAAAAAATCTGGAAAAGATATTATTTATACTATATATAAAACCAATGAAGAATGTTTAAATGCTGTTTTAAACAAAAAAGTTGATGGAGCTTTTTTTGATTTGGTGAATGCAATATATTTGATGAAAAAATTTCCTGTTGAAATATATGGCGAGCCTTTAACAAAAAGTGATGTAGGTATAGGAGCTAGATCAGAAAAATTATTAAAAAAAATAAATCCTTTAATACTAAAATATAGAAGGAATAAATTAATAGGTGATTAGATGATTTCTTTAAAAAAATGGTTTAAAAACAACATAAAACTAATATTTTTATCTTTATTTTTAATCCTTTATTTAATGTGGGTAATATTTACCTTCCACATTATTTATTTTGATGCGGAAAGAAGAATGGATATACAATATAAAAAAATATTAAAAACAATAAAAATCCAAGAGGATTTGATTTTTAACAATATAAAATTGATAACCAATTCGTATGCTTATGTTGTTAATTCTCAAAAAATTTTAGAAGATATAGTAAATAGTAATAAATATATAGTATCAATCATTGACTATAAGCCGTATGTTGATATAATTGATAAAACATATCCAAAAAAGAAATTGAGTAATAATCTAAAGTTGGAAATAAAAAATAAGTTAAATGAATTAGAAAAAGAGAAATATATTCAAATTAATATTGACAATAGTTCGTATTATATAGTTCCGTATTTTTATGAACTAATTTCTAATCAGAAAATATTTCAGGGCCTTTTGATTTTTGAGATAAATCAAGAAGCTATACTGAGTCAAATAAAAAATCTTTTGTTAAATGATGAAAAAATTACTTTGAATAAACCTATTCAAAAATTTGTAATGTACAAAAATTTTATATTTTATTCAAAAAAATACTATTATATTGTTAATTTTAAAGAAAAGATTTATTCATTTTTTAAAGTATCCCTGAGCTTATTTTTTATAGTGATTCTATTTTATTATATAGTAAAAAATCTTTTTATTAGATTTTTAGAAAAGAGTATTATAAATCCTGTAAAATTTTTTTCGGAACATCTAGAAAAAGGAAAAGAAGAGTTATATACTGAAAAATTTAAAATAAATGAATTCGAAATTTTAAGAGAAGCATTTAATAAGATGATGTATAGAATAAATAATGATAAAATTGAGTTAGAATCAGCATATGAAGAAGCACATGCGATGAATGAAGAATTAATAGAAACAAATAGAAGATTGGAAGAATATATAAACAAGTTTGAGAGCATTATTAAGATAATTGGAAAAATTAGTTTGGAAAATATAGATGAAAAAACATTTTTTGATGAATTTTTAAAAATATCAATAAGCAGTATCCCTGAAGTGAAATATGGCAGTATTGCCATTAAAGATAAAAATAATTGGAAATTTATTTCAACATATGGGCACAATTTCGAAATTTTAAAAAAAGTTAATTTATCTGAAGATAATTTTATATACGCAAAAAAAACCAAAGTAATGGATAATATTATACAAAAAGATAAAAAACTTTTAGATGATGGAACATTAGAAATAGTGAAAAATGCAAGTATGTCAATAAGAAAAAGTATAATGTCACCATTAAAAATAAAAGGAGTTATAATTGGTCAACTTTCTCTTGATACTGATGAAGATGTTGAGATTTCAGATGAGAGCATAAAATTTGTTGAAACATTGAGCAGTCTTACATCTGCATTTATAAGATTAAAAAGATTGTCTAAGGAAGAGGGAAAGTTACATAAAAATATTATATTAGCGCTTATTAAAGCACTAGAATATTATGATAAATATACCAAAGGTCATTCTGAGAGAGTTGCCAAGTACGCAACAGAATTTGCAGAATTTTTGAATTTAAATAAAGAAGAAATAAGGAAAATATATTGGGCAAGTATAACACATGATATAGGTAAATTTTTTATTCCTCAAACTATTTTAAACAAACCAGGAAAATTAAATGATAGAGAATATGAAATAATAAAAGAACATCCAATAAAAAGTTATGAAATACTTTCCAGTAGCGAATATCTTTTAGAATATACAAAAATAGTAAGACATCATCATGAAAAATGGGATGGTACAGGTTATCCAGATGGTTTAAAAGAAGAAAATATACCATACTTTTCTAGAATAATATCTCTTGCAGATAGTTTTGATGCAATGAGAACAGAAAGACCGTATAAAAAAGAAATGAGTATTGAAGAAATAATAGAAGAAATCAGAAAAAATGAAGGAACACAATTTGATCCTATTTTGGCATCTAAATTTATTGAATTTTTGAGGAGGAAATATCTGTGAAAATAAAGGTAGAGCCATTTGAAAGAATGAGAAGATTTGAATATATTGTTCCTTTAATATATATTTCTTTATTGATTATAGGTATTTTTATGGTAAGAACAGCGACTTATGGTGAATATATAGAGGATAATTATTATAAACAAATAATCTTTTCCATTCTAGGAATAGTAGTTTTTTTCTTTACATATTTTTTGAAAGAAAGAATTTTGAAAAGTATAATACCTCATTTATATGGTATAACATTATTATTATTAATATATGTATTGTTTTTTGAACGGGCAAGATATGGTGCCAGACGCTGGATAAGAATAGGTCCGGTTGGAATTCAACCTTCTCACTTATTTTTAATATTTACGCTAATTATTTTAGCAAAATATTTATCAGAAAAAAATAAAAAAGCATACTATATATTATCCTTTACAACATTAATAGGTCTTGCATTGATTTTTAAACAACCTGATTTAGGTATGACATTATTCACCTTTACATTATGGTTTTTATTGACATATGTTTCAGGACAACATGAAAAAACCTGGAAAACATCTTTATTTTTAATGTTATTTTCAATGCCATTTGCATTTTATTTTATGAAAGACTATCAAAGAGCAAGAATAATAGGTTTTTTGTTTCCAGAAAAAAATGCAGCTGGTGTGGCTTATAACACATTACAAGCAGTTAAAGCAATAGGATCAGGTGGGTTATTTGGAAAAGGTTATTTAAATGGATTTATGAACCTATCAAACTTTGTTCCAGAAGATCACAATGATTTTATAACAGCAGTAATTGGTGAAGAATTAGGTTTTTTAGGAATCATTTTGATTATATTTTTATATGGTTTATTAATTTATAGATTATATATATATGCTCAAAAAACAGAAAGAAAATTTTGGAAATATATATATTTTGGGACAATAGTAATTATATATTTGCACGTATATGAAAACATTGGTATGAATCTTGGAATAATGCCTGTTACAGGGGTACCTTTACCATTAATTTCATATGGTGGAAGTCAAATAATAACATTTTCCTTTTTATTGGGATTGGTAACAAAAGGAATTGCGACAACAGAAATGTTTACTGAGAATAATTATCTGGATAATGAATAAAAAACTAAAGAATAAAGGATGATTTTAATGATAAAAGTATATGTCATAGGAAAACCCAAAACAAAGTTTATAAAAATGGGAATAGAACAATATTTAAAGTGGAATAAAAAATATGATAGAATTGAATTGGTAGAGTTACCATTATCAAATGATTTAAATAAAATAACAGTTGAAGAATATAAAAATCAGGATAAAATGAAATTAAAAAAATATTTTTTACCCCAAGTTTTTAAAGTTGTTCTGGATGAAAAAGGAAAACAATTAAGTTCAATAGATTTTGCAAATAAGATTGAAAAATGGAGAATAGGAAGAAAAAATATATCATTTTTTATAGGAGGACCTTTAGGACATCATGAATATATCAAAAAAAATGCGGATTTTTTGCTTTCAATTTCAAATATGACCTTTACACATGAAATGGCAGTTTTATTATTATTAGAGCAAATATATAGAGCATTTAAAATAAATAACAATGAAAAATATCATTATTAGGAGGTAGCTATGCATAAAAGAGTATTTAAAAGATTAGAAAATTATAAAGCAGTTGAAGAATATTTTAAAGATGAAATAAAAGATAAAAATGCTTTAGACTTAATGAAAAAAGTTTTATTTGATGAGGAAGATGAAGCTTATAGTCTCATAGAAAATGAAGATAGTATAAGATTTTTGAAATTCTATCGTTCTGGCAGTTGTGAATTATGTTACGAAGAATATATTGACAAAAGCAAAGAAAAATTTGAAATGTGGAAAAAAAATCCGCCAAATTTTAGAGATCAAGCACTGAAGTTGGAAATTATAATAGAAGTAAAAGAGAAATAAAAGGATATTTAATAATAAATCGGGGCGAAATGCCCGATTTATTTTACTTCCTCAATATACTTTGCTTCTTTACCAACAAAAATAACTATGAATTTTTTTAAGTCTTCTCTTTTATAATCCAATTCATATGATTTCTTGTATTTTTCTATTTGTTCTTTTGCCTGTTTTATTTTCCTTTTTAATTTTTCTTCTGTGTATTCTTTTTGTTTTATGTATTTTACTTCTATTATTGCTTCATATGGTACTTCTTCGTATCTTTTGAACATTGCTATGTCTATATACCCATTTTCTACTGGATATTCCATTTTTACCATTGCATATGGCGTTAGTATTAGATAACTATACATTATCGCTTTTATGTATTTTTCATCTAATCCCATGAATATTCTGTTGTCCATTTTGCTCAATAGGTTTTCTATTTCTTTGGCAAAGCTTTTTATTTCTCCATCTGATA
>NZ_AZAY01000026.1 GCF_001021165.1 Marinitoga sp. 1197 | reverse complement strand
ATAATATCATATTTTTTCTTTTTTTACCCACTTGTTTTGGAAGAGAACCGAAATATTTTTTGGAAATATAGATAATATCATCCTCTTATTGCCAGAAAAACAAGTATTTCCAGATATTTCAATAAAAGAATTTTTAAAAGAAATATATATAAAAAGCGAAAAATATATAAACAATATAGCATTAATAGAAAAAACTCCTTATTTAAAAGAAACAACATACAGCATACATTATAACCTGCAAAATCCTGAAATAACAATTTCTGGATACACACCGTTTTCAGAAAAAATAATAAAATTTGAAACACTTTTTAATATGTTATCAAGTATATCATTACAAAAAGATAATAATGACAATGAATACTCGTTCTTTTTCAAAAAGACATTAAGCTTTGTATTCAACATAGTAAAAAACTCTTTATTTGCACCTAAAATAGAAAATATAGATGAAAAAACATATTACATAAACTATTATCCTCTTTATTTAAATACTGAAATAAAAGAATATATAAAATATCTTGAAAAAATAATACCAGATAATCTCGTAATTCATCCAGAAAAAAACAAAACTTTAAAAAAATCAGATGCAGTAATATATATAATTACACTATTTATAAAAGAAATTATAAAACATGCATATTTAAACGATAATATACCTAATAACTTATTATCAATATTTCTAACAGATACTAAACTTAAAGTAAAAACATTAGAAGAAAAAAATATAATTAATTTCATGAAAAATTATTTTGAACCTTTATTCTTTAAAAGCAAAGAATATACGCTTGCAATAAAAATTATGCCGTTTATTGAAGATAGATATCACCTTTCACTTTTAGTAAAAAATAATATTAATCAACTATCAGAGCCTATTACATTAAAAACATTTTTAAAAAATAAAAAGTATAATAAAAACAAAGCAGATATTTTAAAACAAATGGGATTTCTTTCCGAGATTACAGAATTTTCTAAAATTCTGATGAAAAACGAAGAAATTATAATAACTTCTTCTGAATTGAGTGAGTTCTTTGAAAAAACATTCGCTATTTTAAAAATATTTGGTATTGAAATTATATTACCAAAAGAAATGAAAAAAATTATTGAACCAAAGCCAGTAATTACAGTATCTGGAAATAAAAATATAGTCACTTTTCTTAATATAAATGAATTGTTGAATTTTAACTGGAAAATAGCAATAGGTGATGAATTAATATCAGTAGAAGAATTTAGAAAACTATTAGAAAAGTCAGAAGGAATAATAAAATTTAAAGACATGTATATAAATCTTGAGCCTAAAAAATTTTTAAATATGCTTAAAAAATTAGAAAACCCTTTCTGGGAAAAATCAAATTACGAAACCTTAAAAAACTTACTTTCAGAAGAATTTGATGGGATTCCATTACTACTAACAAATGAAATAAAAAAATCAATTAATGAAATAAAAAAAATAAAAAATATAAGAATTCCAAAAATATTAAATGCAACATTAAGAGAATATCAAAAACGCGGTTATAAATGGGTGAAAACAAATGTTGATAAAGGGTTTGGAGTATGTCTTGCAGATGATATGGGCCTTGGAAAAACTATTCAGATAATATCTGTATTGTTAAAAGAAAAAGAAAACAATACATTAAACAGTCCAGCAATAGTTGTTTGTCCAACAACATTAATAGGAAATTGGGCATCAGAAATTGAAAAATTTGCACCGGATTTGAAATATCACATATACCATGGAAATAATCGTGAATTAGACGAAGATACAGATGTAATATTAACCTCTTATGGAATAATAAGAAAAGATATAGAAAAACTCCAAAAAATAGAATGGTCATATATAATACTTGACGAAGCCCAAAATATCAAAAATCCGTTAACATTACAAACAAAAGCAATAAAAAAACTAAATAGTCAAAAAAGAATTGCATTAACAGGAACTCCGGTGGAAAATCGTCTTGCAGAATTATGGAGTATATTTGATTTTTTAATGCCTGGATATTTAGGAAGTTACACATCATTTCTAAAAAAATATGCGATTCCTATTGAAAAATATAACGACAAATCAAAGATTGAAACAATAAAAAAAGCAATAAATCCGTTTCTATTAAGAAGATTAAAAACAGATAAAAATATCATAAAAGACTTACCAGAAAAAATAATCTTTGATCAATATGTGTATTTAACCCCATTACAGACATCATTATATGCAAAGACTATTGAAATGGTGCATGATATTACCAAAACATCAGGAATTGAAAGAAAGGGATTAATCTTTAAATTAATGACATCATTAAAGCAAATATGTAATCATCCAGCAAATTATTTAAAAAGTAAAAATTTTAAATCTGAAGAATCTGGTAAAACACAAAAGTTGTTGGATTTACTAACAGAAATATTTGAAAATAATGAAAAAGCCATAATATTTACACAATACAAAGAAATGGGAGAAATACTTGAAAAAATAATCAAAAAAGATTTAGATATAAAGCCATTATTCTTCCATGGAGGATTAAGTAGAAAAAAAAGAGATGAAATGGTGAAAAAATTTCAAACATTGCATGAATATCCAGTAATAATCGTTTCTCTTAAAGCAGGAGGGACAGGATTAAATTTAACAGCAGCATCTCATGTAGTACATTTTGATTTATGGTGGAACCCTGCAGTTGAAAATCAAGCAACAGATAGAGCTTATAGAATAGGCCAAAAAAGAAATGTCATAGTCCATAGATTTATAACAAAAAATACATTTGAAGAAAAGATTAATGAAATTATACAGAACAAAAAAAATCTAAGTGAAAATATATTAACTCTTGGAGAAAAATGGATAACTGAACTCAGTGATGAAGAGTTGAAAAAAATATTCAAAATATAATACAGATTTAAAATATTAGATTTTTAGAAAATAAAAATTATACTAATTTATAGATTTTGATTAATAATCTATTAAATAAATTGTAAATAAACCTTTTAAAGTATTATAAAAATAAAAATAACAAAAAATAAATATAACTGAAATAAAGTCTAAAACTCCCAAATGGCTATAAATAAAGGGAAATAATTCAAAAAGGTCCGGAAGTGCTTAAAAAAAATGAAACAAAGTTTAAAATATGCTTGACAAAAGAAAAAGAGAAAAGTATAATTATATTGAAAAATGTTCCGGACCTATGTTAAAAAATACAAAATCTCGCAAACCCGCATGAATAGAGGAAAGTTAAAAAACAGGTTCGGAGGTTGATTATAAGCGGTTTTTAGAAGATTTTTTACAAAAACCAAAGAAAAAATTGAAAATAAAAAATAGGTTCGGAAAAACGGCCTCTAAAAACTGCTAATAATAACTATTCTGGAGACCAAGTCTCGGAAAGAAACTACTCTCTGAAAGAGATAGAAACACATCAGGTCTTTTTATGTAATTTTTATTAAATTCCTTTTCCTCGGAAAGAAACTACTCTCTGAAAGAGATAGAAACGAGTTACGGGGTAATTATATATGCACTTTGAATGTGCACACCTCGGAAAGAAACTACTCTCTGAAAGAGATAGAAACAAAGTCCCCAGACCGCTGCAACATGGCAGATAACTTATCTATCTCGGAAAGAAACTACTCTCTGAAAGAGATAGAAAATACTATTTTTGAAGAAATAAAAAGAATTTCCGATTAAATTCAATAAACTAGAAGAATTATGTTATAATAAAAATGGAAAACAAAGATGGAGATGTATATAATGAAAAAATTTCAAATATGTGTATAGAATTACAAAGGAATAATAGAAGAAATATATATTTAATATATAGTGGAAAAATTTATTTTTTATCAATAACGAGTAGATTTGGAAAAATGTTAACAATATCAACATTATATTATTTATTCAAAGGAGAAAAAACTACTCAAAGATACATACATATTGATATGAAATTTTAAAACTACCAATAAAAGAAAAATTATTAAAATATAAATTTAAATAAAGTTGGAAGTGAAAGAATGGAAAAATATAGTTTTAATGAAAATGAATTTATAAAAAAGAATCTGAAAAGTACAGATATTAAAGGAAAAGAAAAATTTTATGAAAAACTAAAAAAAATAATAAATCAATGGTATGAAAAAGATGGGAAAAATAATAAGTTTAAAGAATATTTACTTATCTTGCCTAATTTGTTTTATTTATTTATAAATTTAATGAAGGACAATGAAGTTGATTTAAAATATAAGACAAAAATTATGTTAGTTTTATCTTATATAATTTCTCCGCTTGATATAATACCTGAATCAATAATAGGACCTATTGGATATTTAGATGATTTATACATAGGATTGTATCTTTTGAATATCTTATTAAACGAATTACCAAAAGAAAAAATATATGAGCATTGGAGAGGGGATAAAAATACATTAAAAAATGTATCAGAAATAATAGAGATTTTGAAAAATAATTATGATAAAAAAGTAATGGGGAAAATATCTAATTTAATTTCCAAAATATTAAAGAAATAAAATTTTAGGGTTTAGATTTCAAGATGCTATTGTTTTTTTGAGTCATATAAGCTTAAAATAGTTTGGAGGTTATTATAAAATGTTAAAACGTTTTCTATTTTTCCTATTTCTTGCTTTTGTTTTTTCATTATCATTTTTTATTGGATTTAATAAATATTCTTACTCAAGTAAGACAATAGATAAAAGCATAAAGGAAACATTAAATTCTATTCCGGAATTAGTTTTTAAAGAGATAAAATTTAACAAGTATATTATTTATAAAAATAATAGTTCTAATCAGATAAAAATCTATTATATGGAAGGTACAGCTCATATAAAATTCAACTTAAATAATTTAAAATATTATATTGTAAAAAATTCATCCGAAGATCGGAATTTAAAATATATATTTGAAATAAATGAAAATGAATTTTTAAATATTGATGTAAATATAGAAAAAAGCAAAACTGTTTATTCAAGAAGTATATCTAAAAATTCTACGAGTTTAAATTATTCTCTTTCGAATGTTTTATCTCCAGTATCAGCAGTAGTTGGAGCATGGATTGGTTATAAAACTTCTAATATATTTAAAATAAATAAAATTAATAGTGGGCCATCTTTTATAAAAAATATAATAGGCGCATCATTAGGTGGTGTTGGTGGATATCTGCTAACTCAACATTACTTAAAAAAACTTGATGAGAAAGAAAATAAAGATATAAATGAAGATATTACATTTGGGTTAGATGAGAAAATAAGATCAGAAGCAAAAATATTAATAGCTTTTGAATTATTAAACGATGATAATGATCTTATTAACTATTACAAAAAACAATTAAATAGAACCTTGAAATTAATTTTTCAACCATTGAATATAAATCCAACAATAAAATATATAAAAATGGATGAAGGTGTGAAAAATTATGAAAAATAATATAATAAAAACAATATCAAAATTTTTGGCTATTATTTTATCAATTTTTTTCGGATTTTATCTATCTCAAATAGAAGAAGTACAAAGTTTTATTTTAGATATTTTAAATAAATCCGGAATATCTAAAAAAGTTAATTTAGAAAGAAGTTATTTGAATATTGAAAATATAAAAGATTTGTATATGTTAAATGTTTTAGATTATTCAATTGACTATATTTTTATTGCTGCAGATAATAATGGAAAAGAATATGTAGCAATATATCCTTTTCAAGTTAAAACTGGAATGAATTTGAAAAATATAAATGTGGAAAAAATAAATGGTAAAAATATAATAACTCTTCCAATCCCTGAAATTACATATTATGGCGAACCTTTAAGTAAAAATCCGATTATTATTGTAGATGAAATAAGTGATGCGAATCCAGATTACTTTAAAAATTCAATTATTGATGGATTTAAAGAATACTCTATAGATATAGTTTTAAGAAAAAATATATATGAAAAAACAACTAATAATGTAAAACAATATATATCAAAATTATTATATGAACAAAATTATGAAATTAAGGAAACCAAATTAGATACAAAATTTAAAAGAATTGAAATTGATAGATTATCTTCCTATTTTGAGGTTAGAAAGGATTATTGGATTTTTAAGAATTATCTAAATGATGGGAAATATTTTTCTATTGTTGAACTTAATAATTCAAAAATATATTTAAATTTTACACAAGATTATAGTAATGATGAAAATGAATTATTTAAACAAATAAAAAACATATTTAAAGGTGATTTAACTTATAAATTATACAATCCAGAAAATCTCAATGAATACAAATATTTTTTCAAAATATATAAAAAAAAGAATATAGCCATAGGATATATATTTACAGAAGGAATGCTAATAAATTTTAAAATGGAATCAAAAGATATTGATAGTTTTAAAAAGGATATGCCAAAGCTTATATATTATTTGTTTTCTTATAAAAATAATAAAAAGAAAGATTATGTGAAAATTGGAGATTATAAAGAATTTATAAATATACTATCCAGTGCTCAAAATATATTAGAAAAAGAAAACAATGGTGAATATAAAAATGTTTATAATAAAATTTATAGTTTAAAAAATGATAATTATTCTAAGTATGGAACATATTTTATAAATTTAGATAATTTAATAAATGAAAATAAAGATGTATCGTCGGATTTTTCAAATGAAGATTTAAAAATATTATCAAAAGCTTATTATTATATAAAAAACAATGACGAAAAAATATTGGATATAGAAAATAAGTTATTAGGTTGGTTTGAAAAAAATAAAAATATTGAAGAAAAATTTGACCCTTATTTAGACAATAGATATAAGAATGATTGGTTTGAAAAAAATGAATTTAAAAATTTGAAAGATAAAATAAAAATATATTTACTTTTGAATTATCCAAATAAATTAAATGAAATAGATATAGAAAACTCCATAGAAAGTATTATTAAGAGAGGTGTTTATTACAAGGAAGCTTGGGAACTCAGTTTTTTAACCGATTCACAAAGGAAAGAATATTTAAAGAAAATTTATTTGAATATTATCGAAAATAATAAAATAAAAAATTATTTTTATTTTAATCAAAATGGTTATTTGAAAAGTACAGAATTTTATAATAATCCAAATTATAATCTTTCAGATATTTTATATGATGCAATGGTTAAAGATAAAGAAGGTAAAGTATTAATAAGTTATGATGAGATAATAGACTCTATTTATAATTTAATAGTAAAAAATAAAAAAATTAGAAGTAATTTGCAAAAAGATTTAAATTTAAACTTTGAAGAAATATATCCTTTAAACGATAAAAATTCTGTAGAGGATTTTATTAAAAATAACTTAGTTTTAGTTTTAACCAAAAATAAATTTAATATACCTAAAAATATGTTTAAAAATTATGATGTTTTTATTTTTGGGAAAAAGGGAATTTTAAACTTTGTATTATCTAAGGAGTTATTTGGAAAAGAGTATAAAATGAAATACGAAGGTTTGAAATTTTATGATATAAAAAATATATCTCATAAGAATGAAGCTTTTAGAGTTATTGTATCCAAATTATCACAAAAAAATAGTGAAGCTAATAAAAATTTGAGAAAAGAATTATATATAAGAATTTCACATGTTATAATATTTTTAATAAGAAATTATATAAATATTTTTAGATTATAGAAGAGGAGAATTTTAAAATGATTAAAAATTATATAGCATTTATATTGATAGTAATATTATCTATTGTAATAATAAGTGGTGAATCTGTGTTTTTAAATAACACAATATTCAAAGAGATCCCAATGAGTTCAAAAAACAATTATTTTATAGATACTGGGGATTATATTTTAGTTTCTTCAGACAGTTATATTGGTGGGAGTTATGGTATATATGTTTTAAATAAAAAGGATTTTATTATTGAAGATTATTATAGAACTAATAAAAAGACGTATATAGTATCTGGAAGTGATTATGGAGAATATTATGCGTATTTTGGGAATGAATTAATTTCCTTTTATTTAGATTTAGGAAAAATAAGAATAAATTGGAAAAAAGAATTTTTTAAAAAAGATTTAGGACTTCCGGTATTATTTGAAAATGAAAGATTAATATTAAGTAGTAATAAAGACAAATATATTATAGGAATTAATGGATATTATATAACTTCTTATGAACAGTATTTGAATATAATTAGATTTTATGATGAAAATACTGATATACCGGTATTACTTGTCGATAATAAAACAAAGAAAATAGAGGAAAGTTTTCTAAAGGTTGTAAAAGTTCCTGATAATATACTTAAAGCGTCATATAATGATTATATATATCTTCAAACTGATACAAATTTTTATATTATTTCAAAAGAGGGTAATATGGAAAATAAAATTTCAAATAATAAAAAAATATTAATGGATACAACTTTTTGTGATATTAATCAAGATGGAATAGAAGAATCTATTCTAATATATAAAGATCAAATAACAATTATAAATGATAAAAATATAGAAACCTTAAAGTTAGATGTTAACTTAGATGAAACAAGTTTGCCGTTTTATGTAGATATAGATTTTGATGGATATCCAGAAGGAGTTATTGTTAATTCTGAAGGAGAAGTTACGACTTTACATTATAATTCCTTTGAAAAGAAATATTATGTAGAAAAATTATTTAATCTTAAAAAACATATAAAATCATATCCTATAATTGAAGATTTTGATTTTGATGGAAATTTTGAAATGATTTTGACAGATGATAACAATATATATATTGTAAATGCAAAAGGGAAAATTTTAAAAAAAATAAATATAGGTAAAAGTAAAATAACTTCTTATCCATATTTATTTTGGGATAAAGAAAGCGGATGGAATCTAATTATATCAACATCATCAAATCTTTTTATCTATAATAGTTATTCTTATAAATTTAAATTAAATAGTAAATATGATATAGAAAACAGCATTTTGAAGGGGATTTTTTATAATGAAAAAAATATTTATGCCTTTTTAGGAAATGAAAGTGGGGTGTTTATAAAAAAATTATCTGGCTACATAACAGAAAATTTTTTTGATGATTATAATAAATATTTCTATAAAAACAATAATTTTTTGAATTATACACAATATAATTTATCAGAAATTATTAATTATATAAAAATAGGAAATAAGGATAAAAAATATAGTTCAAAAGATATTGCTAAAGATATAAAAAGCATTGTAAAAATAAATTGTAAGATTACTTATAGTAATGATAATGAGGATAATTTTTTTGGAAGTGGATTTATATTTGCAAAAGAAAATGGGTTTATTTTTATAGCGACTAATGCGCATGTAATAGGTCTTGATATTTTTTTAAATGAAGAAGAAATTAATAATTATAATATATATGTGGATTTTTATAATGGAGAGTCTTCTTCTCCAGATCACATATACATAAATAAGAAATTAAAGGATTTAGCAATTTTAATAATATATGATATGGAATTATATAAAGAATATGATGCGTTACCCTTTGGTCTGTATATTCCTGAAATAGGTGAAGAAGTATATGCTTTAGGCCATCCTGAAGGATTAGATTTTTCTTTTACTAGAGGAGTGATTTCATCTAACAAAAGAGTATTTAAAAGTGACTATAATGAACAGGTGGATGTTTCTTTTTTGCAAACTGATGCTGCAATTAATCATGGAAATTCTGGGGGCCCTTTGATTGATAGTTATGGAAATGTTATTGGTATTAATACTTCAGTAATAAGAAAAGATGTGGCGGAAGGATTAAATTTTGCTATTGTAATGAGAGAATTATATGATGATTTAAAAAATGATAAATTTATAAGGATTTTTTATGATTATACATATCCAAATCAATGGCTATACAAAACTTTAAGAAATATGATATATAATTTGTATTCTGATGAATAGATTATAAAAATATAAAAAATAGCTCTAATATAAGAGCTATTTTTTTTTTTTTTTTTTACAAGACTTGAAAAAATATTTGTATTATGTTAAAATAAATGTAAGGTGTTTTCATAAATGTTACTTGTTAAAAGATTACATTATAAATAAGTTTAAATTGTTATATAAGACACTGTATAAATTCTGTTCAGTATATTATGTGTTTCATACTAGAAGAGTATGTAAATAAAATTGGATTTCATATATTCATCATAGACAAAATCGAGATAAAATTGTTTAGGATTATTACTTATGACTTAACCACCTGTAAAAATGTATGATTTTATTTTGCTCAATTAATAATAATTCAACTAATTATATTATACATCAGAGAAGAAAACCTCTTTAAAGATAAGATGAAAGTATTGCAAGCAATATGGTTTCAGTATTTTTGAAGATAATATATATTATATGAAAGGAGTATTTTTATGGATAATTCTCTTATTGTTGTATGTCATTCAAAAAGTCAAAAGTCAAAAAAAATTAGAAAACTTTTTTAAAGGGAAATCATGAAAAAGATTAAAAAGAACAATAAGGTTGAATAAAAGAACAGTAATACCAGCAAAAGTTAAATATTTTCTATTTCTAACATACCAGACATATTCAGTACCAAAAGACATATCCATAATACCATTAACTCTTTCAATCTCCCAACGTAATTTATAATCATTCTTAAAGCTGTAAATGGTAAAATAAAAAAGAACAAAAAGAGGAAAATAAAAATGAACAAAAATGCGGCTTGACCCCCGAAGATTAGACAAAAAATAAGAAAAACTCATTTTT